>USSL01000114.1 GCA_900557175.1 uncultured Eubacteriales bacterium | reverse complement strand
AAGAACTTCTCTCTGACTGGAATAGCTCATTCTGACATTTCTGCCGATTTTAACTGGTTTAATTCTACCGCTATTCATTAACGTTCTTCACCCCTTAAATCTGGTATACGAGTTACTTGGATACAGGTGGATTTTCCGGCGAAACCGCCTAAAACTCCACAATAATTGCATCTTAGTATGATAGCACAAACGTGGGAGGGGTGTCAAGAGGGAAAATTAAAAAATCAAAAAGAATCCATACGAAAAAAATGCGGCGGAGCATTTTTCACATCTCCTGCCGCATTTTTATTACAACGTTTTATTTTCTTCACTGTTTATAGTATGATAAACTTCATCAACAATTCTTTCCATTGCATCTAAAATTTTCTCATAACCTGTGCATCTGCAAAGGTGGCCGGAAATTAATTTACGCAGCTCATCTCTGCTATATTTTTTTCCCGTACCAACGATTTCCACAGCGCTCATAATCAGCCCCGGCGTACAAAAACCACACTGAACTGCCGCTTCTTCGATAAAGGCTTTTTGGATCATCGAAAGCTCTCCATTTGGCGATTTGAGACCTTCAACAGTCATCACGCTTTTTTTGTCGGCCCACATCGTTAAATAAATACAGCTGTCCACAGCTTCCCCGTCTACAAGCACTGTGCAGGCGCCGCACTCGCCAACCTCACAGCCTTTTTTTACAGATGTCAGTCCTAAACGGCCACGCAGCGTATCCAAAAGAGATTCGCGCTCATCAACAGCCAGCTCCCTGTCAATTCCGTTTACTGTCATATGAATTACTTTAAGCATCCATCATCCCTCCCGCTTTTTCAATTGCGCCTTTTAATGCTCTGCGCGCCAATTCTTCAATGAGCTGAAGACGGAATTCTTTGGAAGCACGCCATGAGCTTCTCGGATTAACTTCCGTCAATGCCGTTTTAACAAAATTTTCTACCGCCTCCTTATCTCCTGTCCGGCTTCCTCTGAGAACAGCTTCCGCATTTTTACACCGAAGCGGCGTCGGGCCGGCAACACCGTACCCAAGGCGGACATCATCAATATACTTTTTATCTTCTGAAAGCTTTACACGCACCGCACAGCCAAGCGTTGCGATTTCCATTGCCTTTCTCTTGCCGTACTTCATATAAACACCGTGCCAGCCCTCGAAATTTTCTTTTCTTATAATAAAATACTTACAAATTTCACAGCGGTTTCTTACTGTCCGTCCAGGGCCTGTATAAAACTCGCTGATAGGCACCGTCCGCTCTCCGTCCGGTCCCTCAAGAACAAGCTCTGCATTAAGCGTCCACATTGTCGATGCAGAGTCCGCCGAAGTTGCCCCATTACATATATTTCCGCCAATGGTTGCCACATTTCTGATTTGAGGGCCGCCCACCGTATCTACAGCTTCCCCAAGCATCGGAATATATTTTTGAATCAGCACATCATTTGTAATATGCGAAAATGATGTCGCCGCACCGATTTTTATATCGCCTTCCTCTGTCAGCGCCACCCCCTTAATTTCAGGAATATTGTGAATAGACACAAGGCTGCAGCCGGCATCTTTTCCCTCTCTTACGCGGATAAGCACATCTGTGCCGCCGCTGATAACATAGGCATTTTCATTTCCGGCAAGCGCCTCAATCGCATCCTTCACGCTTTTGGCCTCATAAAACGACTGTATATCAAACATGAATTTTCCATCTCCTTTCCGTATTTACACCCTCCTTATACATCACTGCCGGGTGCCGCGCCCAAAATATCCGGGCTTAAATCAGTCCCGCCGCCTTAAATGCCGCTGTCAGGCGCTGTGCTGTCATCGGCGTTACATTCATATGCACACCGGTCGCATTTAAAATCGCATTTCTTATTGCCGGAGCAACAGGAATTGCCGGAGGCTCACCGAGCGACTTATTGCCGTAAGGGCCCGTCGGATCCTGAAGCTGGATAAATTCTACATGTAAATCCGGTACATCCATCGCCGTCGGAATCTTATAATCCAAAAGATTATCATTAAGCACACGGCCGGTCTTTTCATCGACGAGCATTTCCTCTGACAATCCGTAGCCAAGCCCCATGCTCATGCCGCCATGCACCTGTCCTGCTGCCAGATCAGGATTAATCAATACACCCGAATCATGGACGTTAATAATTTTTTTCACATTGACAAGTCCCAGCGGCATATCCACCTCAATATCCACAAAACAGCAGCCGGAGGAAAATGTATTATCTTTGCAATGATTTGTAACCTCCGCAGTAATATGCTCTGATTTATCCAGAGAATACACCGAAGTTTCTGCCACAACCGCCACATCAAACAGCTCCGGCGCGCCGCCGCTTACAACAACCTTACTATCTATAATATCGAGCATTTCCGCTTCAACAATATCGTCTGCCGAAAGACCAAGCACACCACGAAGGCTGTCCGCCGCTTTTTTTACTGTCTCATCATGCACAGTCTTTGCCAAATCATCCTCTGCATGATTGAGCATATAGGCCGCATATTCCAAAATACGCGCTCTTAAAAGACCGGCGCATTTTTTACATGCCATGCCCGAAACATAAGTCTGCCTTGATGCATAGGCTCCGGTATCAAACGGTGTTGTATCCGTATCCTGAGTTGAAACAACATAAACCTTATCAAGGCGAATACCCGTTGTCTCGGCAGCCATCTGGCTAAATACCGTATCCGCACCCTGGCCAATTTCTGTAGCGCCCATACAAAGCTGCATCGAACCATCCTGATTTAAGACCATACGCACCGAAGCCGTTTCAAGAGAAATCGGATGAACGCCTGTCTTATAGCAGAAAATCGCCATGCCGACACCGTGTCTTACAGGGCCGCTCTGATTGGCATACGCCTTGCGCTTTTCGTCCCAGCCAATCCATTCCCGTCCGCGTTCAATACACTTTTTAAGTCCGTAAGAATGAAATGCAATGCCATTGGCAGGATCCACAAAACCTTCCTTCATACAGTTTTTCAATCGGAAGTCACAAGGATCCATGCCGATTTTTTCAGCCAGATCATCCGTCAGACATTCCGCAAACCAGTCAGCCTGCGGAATACCGTAAGCACGCATGGCGCCGGCTGTCGGTGACGATGTATAAACTGTTCTGCAGTCAACTTCACTGCCAATCGCGTCATGATATAAATCTTTAAACACATTGCCGCAGTTTGCACAAATTGCATGTCCGTGGGAAGCATAACCGCCATTATTGGCATAAGCGTCAAGCTTTCGCGCAAGCAATACGCCGTCTTTTGTCACAGCGCCCCTGCATCGTCCCAAAATCGCATGTCGTGTTCTCGTTCCATAAATCGTTTCCTCGCGGCTGATTTCAAGCCGTACCGGATGCCCGCCGACAGCCATCGTCAAAAATGCATTCAACGGCTCATAAAGCACATCCTGCTTATTGCCGAACCCACCGCCGATATACGGCTTCACAATTCTTACTTTACCGATATCAATGCCGAGTGCCTGAGCCGTACAGCGGCGCACAATATGAGGGATCTGAGTGGACGACGTCACTGTCACCTTCCCATTGACGTCCATATAAGCCCATGAAACCGGAAGTTCAATATGACAATGCGATATTCTCGGTGTCTCATAATCCGCCTCCACACAGACAATATTTTCCTCGCCATATGTTTCTTTTGCCCGGCGCAGCCCCTCGTCAAATGTAAAATCCTTTTCTCCCATAGTCATATGGGAATGTACAATGACATTATCCTTCCGGATATCCGGATGCAGCGGTGTCGCGCCTTCTGCCATGGCAGCTTCCACTGTCACAATCGGTTCATACACCTCATACTCAACCTTCACAAGCCGGGCCGCCCGCGCAGCAGCGACCTCGTCTTCTGCGATGACAGCCGCAATATCATCCCCATAGATACGCACCCGCTGATTCAAAATACGGCGGTCGCATATATCTCTGTGCTTTTCCTCCACGCTCCACGGATGCCCTGCCGTCGGAAACTGACAATCCGGCACATCAAAGCAGGTCACAATCTTAATGACGCCCGGAACACTTAAAGCTTCCTCTAAGTCAAATTTTTTAACTAATCCGTTAGCAATTGTCGAATGCACGACCTTACCGTGATATATATCCCTCGGTTCAAGGTCTGCGCTGTATTTTGCCTCGCCGCTGACCTTCCCCCATGCATCAACACGTTGTGTTTCCTTTCCTACAACACGCATACTTCTCTCCTCCGTTCCATATTGATTTACAAAAGAGCTGGCTGCACGCCGCAGCCAACTCTTTTTTGAAAATTTTATTATAAGAATATGTACTTAAGTACAAACAATATCGCCAGCACATACATCAAAGCAGTAATTTTCTTTGTCTTTGCCTTTCCTGTTGCTAAATTGATGACAACATATGAAATAACGCCCATAGCAATACCTTCAGAAATACTGTACATAAATGGCATTGCAATAATGGCAATGTATGCAGGAAGCGCTTCTGTGAAATCACTAAAATCAATCTTAGTAATTGACGTCAGCATAAGGAAGCCTACAACAACAAGTGCCGGAGCCGTTGCAAATGAAGGAATCGCAAGGAAAATCGGCGACAGGAATAATGAAAGTCCGAATAAAATTGCAGATACAATCGCTGTCAGACCTGTACGTCCGCCTTCTGCCACACCGGAAGCACTTTCAACAAAAGTTGTTGTTGTTGATGTACCAAGAACCGCACCGACAGATGTGCCGACAGCATCTGCCAGCAGCGCGCCGCGGATTTTCGGAAGCTTTCCGTCTTTATCAAGCATATCTGCCTTGGATGCCACACCAATCAGTGTGCCTAACGTATCAAACATATCCACAAACAGGAACGCAAACATAATCACGAAGAAATCTAAGCTTAAAAGTCCCTTAAAATCCATCTGCATGAATGTCGGCGCAAGACTCGGAATACTGATACCCTTTGAGAAATCAGGAAGCAGGCTGTACATGCCGATTTCAGGATTCACCTGATATAAGCCGGTCAGCTGACAGATAATTCCAAGTCCCCATGTAATTAAAATACCCCAGAGAATATTTCCCTTGATACCTTTAACAACCAATATACCTGTAATTAAAATACCGATTAATGCAAGTAAAACTGTAATACCTTCGCTGTTAAATAAACCGTTTTTCACGGAATTTTTAAAAGAATAAACGCTGACTAATGTTGCACCGTCCACAACAATTTTTGCATTCTGAAGACCGATAAATGCAATAAATAAACCGATACCTACAGACACCGCATGTTTCAAATTCATCGGTATCGCATTGAAAATAGCCTCACGGACCTTTGTCAGTGACAGCAGGATAAAAATCAGACCTTCAACAAATACTGCCGCCAGAGCTGTCTTCCACGAATATCCCATCTGAAGAACAACCGTATACGCAAAATAGGCATTAAGTCCCATACCCGGTGCAAGAACAAACGGATAGTTGGCAAATACCGCCATTAAAATTGTTGCGATAAATGCAGACAATGCCGTTGCCGTAAAGACAGCCCCACTGTCCATACCTGTTTCACCAAGAATATTCGGGTTGACCGCCAATATATAGGCCATTGTCATAAAAGTTGTAATACCCGCAATAACTTCTGTTTTAACGTCCGTGTGATTTTCCTTTAAATGGAACAATTTGTCAAGTTTCATAATTACCCTCCTCTATAATTTTCTGAGCCGCTGTATCAATAAGCCCTCTCGTATTAAGCCTTACCATTGGAATTACCGGAAGACTGACAAAAGAAAGTGTCATAAATGGATCAATTGAATCATAAACGCCCATTGTTCTTGCCAGTTTTTTCAAGGCCTCCAGCTTCTCATCAACTGCTTTTGCAGTTTCATTTGTCATAAGCCCTCCGATCGGCAATGGCAATATTCCCAAAACCTCGCCGTGCCCGGCGACAGCAATACCGCCTCCAGCCTGCCGCACAGCCTCTGCGGCTGCTGCCATATCCGCATCAGTGACACCTGCCACAATAAGATTGTGGGAATCATGGGCTATACTGGCAGCGACAGCACCCTGCTTCAGGCCATAACCTTTAAGGAAACCAATGCCTCTATGGCCTGTATTTTTATGCCGCTCAAGCACCGCCAGCTTAATAATATCCGCCTCAGGATTCACGCCTGACGGAAATCCATCAAGCTGCTGTCTTTTGACAGTCAAAAGCTTCGTCAAAAGTTCTCCCG
>USSL01000113.1 GCA_900557175.1 uncultured Eubacteriales bacterium | reverse complement strand
ATGCCGCCCCTTGGCATTGGCGGTATGAGAAATGAGAGATATGGTCTCGGTGAAGCATTTTTAGAGAAATATCCGGGAATTGATACGGAGATTGATGAGACTGCCGGACCGGAGGAAAAGGCCGAACAGAAAGCGGCCTATTATAAGGCTTCAATGCAGGTGCTCTTAGATAATGAAGAATTTTTGGATATGGCGCTTGAAAGCTTTGGTATTACCCGGCTTGAGGCTGCGGATATGAAAGATTATATGAAATCTGAATGTGAAAAAGATACGGATGAAATTACGGTGATGGGATTTTCCGAATCATTAAAGCGGGATGATATGATCAAACTTTTAGAAAGCGGAGAGATAGAATCTGTCATTGTTAAAAAGGTACAAATGAGCCGGTACGGATGATAGCAATAGATTGTTCATAAAATAGTCCAAAAATCATAAAATTGTCCAAACTCAAAATGGGGTTGGACAATTTTTTTCAAATTATAAAAAAATTAATACTAAGATTTGGAAGTTTTTACATGCTATAATGAGTCCATCAAAACAAAGAACATTGTTGAAAAGACAAAAACGTGATTGAGGAGGAAATGATGATGAAAACAAAGAGAATGTTGGCATTAGGACTTGCAGCATTAATGACAGCAGGGCTTACAGCCTGCGGCGGCACAGATGATGCAAAAGGTGATACAAAAGGAGATACACCGGCTGCTTCAACTGAGGGCGGCAGTGAAGGCGCAGAGGCTTCCGGAGATAACAGCTTAACAATCTGGGCATGGGATGAGGCTTTTAATATTAAGGCGGCGCAGGATGCGGCAGAGATTTATGCAAAGGAAAATCCTGATGTTGAAGTCAATATTGTAACAATGGCACAGGATGATATTGTTGCCAAGTTAAATACAAGCCTTTCATCAGGCTCGTATGAAGGACTTCCTGATATTGTATTAATTGAGGATTATAAGGCTCAGGGTTATTTAACATCTTATACTAATGAGTTTGCAGATTTGACAGATATTGCGCCGGCAGCAAATTTTGCAGATTATAAGACAGCAGTCAATCAGGTGGACGGCGTTGTTTATGGTATTCCTTTTGATAGTGGTGTTGCGGCGACATTTTACCGTACAGATTTAATTGAACAGGCCGGTTATACGCAGGAAGATATGCAGGATCTCACATGGGAGAAGTTTATTGAAATTGGTAAGGCAGTGAAAGAAAAAACAGGCGCTTATATGATGACACTTGATCCGAGTGATATCGGTCAGATTCGTATGATGATGCAGAGTGCAGGCGTTTGGTATACAGATGCCGAGGGCAAGGTATCTATCGCAGATAATCAGGGATTAAAGGATGCCATTAAAGTGTACAAAGCGCTTGTTGATTCAGGATGTACAAAACAGGTTTCTGACTGGGATCAGTTCGTAGGCGCATTTAACAGCGGTGAGGTTGCAACAGTACCGACAGGCTGTTGGATTGCACCGTCAATCCAGAAAGCAGAAGACCAGAGCGGCAAATGGGCAGTTGCAGCTTTCCCTAGAATGGAAGCAAATGCGGATTCTGTAAACGCTTCATCAATCGGCGGCGGTGGCTGGTATGTCCTTAAAAATGTCGGTCATGAGGAGCTTGCAAAAGACTTCTTAAGCAAAACATTTGCAGGCAGCGTTGATTTGATGAACACACTGGCTTCAGACATCACACTTGTAAGTACATTAAATGCCGCAGCAGATGCAGAAAATTATTCTAAAGGCAATGAATTTTTTGGAGGACAGGAAATATTCAAAGATTTCGCAGAGTGGACAGCAAAAGTACCTTCTGTAAATTATGGCTTAAATACATATGCGCTTGAAGACCTTATGACAGAAGCGGTACAGGCGATTGTCGGCGGTGCAGATATTGACAGCACACTGGCAGACTATCAGGCACAGGCTGAAGCAGCAGTCGGACAGTAATGCTTCGCAAAATAAAAGGGCCAAAAGCCTTTTGAACGTGATGAAAGGAGTGCGGCAAAATGCCGCACTCTTATTTTTTGAAAGAGGATTCCAACAGAAAGGGGAAAACGACATGAGAAAGAAAAATCTTCATGGACGCCTGAATCTTAAAGCATGGCTGTTTATTATTCCGAGCCTTGTGCTTATCGTATCATTTGTGTTTTATCCGATGATTCAGGCATTTATCACATCATTTCAGACCGGTATTGCCAATAATCTTAAATTTGACGGTATTGCCAATTATCAGAGACTTCTGACAGATTCTACATTTAAAAAAGCACTGTTTAATACGCTGCTGTTTTTAGTTGTACAAGTGCCGATTATGATTATTCTGGCACTGGCAATTTCTTCAATGCTTAATAATAAGCGGTTAAAATTCCGCGGCTTTTTCAGAACAGCGATTTTTCTTCCGTGTATTACGTCACTTGTCGCATATTCGATTGTTTTTAAGAGCTTGTTTGCAAACGATGGTTTTGTCAATGCGCTTCTTATGAACTTAAATATTATTTCAGAACCGATTAACTGGCTTACAAATGCAACCTTTGCAAGAATTCTTATTATTATTGCGATTACATGGCGCTGGACAGGTTATAATATGATTTTCTACCTTTCAGGTTTGCAAAGTATTGACGAATCCATTTATGAAGCGGCATCCATTGACGGTGCGACGGGTTTTCAGAAGTTCAGATATATGACAGTGCCGCTTTTAAAACCGATTATTTTATTTACGACAATTAACTCGACAATCGGTACATTGCAGCTGTTTGACGAGACAATGAATATTACGCAGGGCGGTCCGGCAAATACGACGATTACAATTTCTCAGTATATTTACAATCTGCTCTTTAAATACCAGCCGCAGTTTGGCTACGCAGCGGCAGTTTCCTTTGTTGTTGTTGTCCTGATTGTTGTTCTGTCCTTTATTCAGATGAAAGTAGGTGACAAAAATGAGTAAACGTTCAAAAGCGGCAAATGTCGTTCAATATGTTATTTTATCAATTTTAACAATTATATCTGTTTTTCCGTTCTTTTGGATGATTATTGCCACGACAAATAAATCGGTGGATATCACAAAAGGAACGCTTGTGCCGGGGACATATCTCATTGAAAATATTAAGGCGCTGCTTGCCTCGGATTTGGATTTTTTGGGCGCTTTTAAAAATTCACTCATTATTGCCGTTACGACAACGGTGCTTGCCATGATTATATCGTCGGCAGCAGGCTATGCTTTCGTTGTTTATAAATCAAAGGCAAGGGAACGTGTTTTTAATATTATTCTTCTGTCAATGATGGTGCCTTTTGCGGCAATGATGGTACCTTTATTCAGAATGTTCAGTAAGTTTAACAGTATTCCGGGATTAAAGCTGATCGGACTTAATTCCTATGGTTCAGTTGTGATTATCGCTGTTGCGACAGCTTTCCTCATTTTCTTTTTCAGGCAGAATACAAAAACATTTCCGAAGGAACTTATCGAGGCGGCCAGAATTGACGGTCTCGGAGAATTTAGAATTTTTACGAGAGTTTATATGCCGACAATGAAATCGGTTTACGCGGCAGCCATTGTTGTAACGTTTATGACAAGCTGGAACAACTACCTGTGGCCTTTAATTGCCCTCCAGTCTGAAAATAAACGTACATTGCCGTTAATTCTTTCTGCAATGGGCTCGTCATATACGCCGGATTATGGTATGATGATGACAGCTGTTGTACTTTCGACATTGCCGACAGCTATTCTGTTTTTTGTCATGCAAAAGCAGTTTGTCGCAGGTATGACAGGTTCAGTTAAAGGATGATGATTAGGAGGAGTACTTATGGAACCGACATTAGACTGGCTTGAAAATCCAAAGGTGTTTGCGGTAAATCGCTGCGAGGCACATTCGGACCACAAATTTTATGCAGATAAGGATGAAATGGCGGCGGAAACGACAGCACTTGTCCAGTGTTTAAGCGGACGGTGGAAATTTGCCTATGCAAAAAATCCGGATGAACGCATTAAGGATTTTTATAGAAATGATGTATGCTGTAAGGATTATGCAGATATCGAGGTGCCGGGGCATATCCAGCTTCAGGGCTATGACCGGTGCCAGTATATTAATACGATGTATCCGTGGGACGGTGTGGAGGCGCTGCGGCCGCCGCATATTTCAAAAACAGATAATCCGACAGCTTCCTATGTGAAGTACTTTACGGTGGAGGAAGCGCTTAAAGGCAAGCGGGTATTTTTAAGCTTTCAGGGCGTGGAGACAGCCTTTTATGTATGGTTAAACGGCCGGTTTATCGGCTACAGTGAGGACACCTTCACACCGTCAGAGTTTGAAATTACAGATGATTTATGTGACGGTGAAAATAAGCTTGCTGTGGAGGTTTACAAGCGAAGCAGCGCAAGCTGGATTGAAGATCAGGACTTCTGGCGCTTTTCCGGTATTTTCAGAGATGTTTATATTTATGCCGTGCCGAAAGTGCATGTCCGCGATTTATTCGTACATACAGATTTGGACACAGATTACAGTCATGGTACATTGCGTTTTGAGGCAAAGCTGCTCGGTGAGATCGAGGGCAGCCTCCGCGCTGTTTTAAAGGATAATCATGGCCGTATGGTCGGGCAAAATGTGGAAGCGCTGGATGAGACTGTCAGTATGACAATTGACGCCGGGGCGGTAAAGCTTTGGTCTGCGGAAAATCCGTATTTATATACACTGGAGCTTTGTCTTATGGATGATGCCGGCAATGTAGCTGAACTGGTGAGTCAGCCGGTAGGTTTCAGACAGTTTGAGATGATTGACAATGTGATGTGTCTTAACGGAAAGCGTCTTGTCTTTCACGGCGTCAACCGTCATGAGTTTAACGCTGAAAGAGGACGTGCCATCACAAAAGAAGATATGCTTTGGGATATCCGTTTTTTAAAACAGAACAATTTTAATGCGGTGCGTACGTCGCATTACCCGAATCAGAGCCTGTGGTATGAGCTTTGCGATCAATATGGTATTTATCTTATTGACGAGGCGAATCTTGAAAGCCACGGTTCATGGCAGAAGATGGGCGCCTGCGATCCGTCGTGGAATGTGCCGGGCTCACTGCCGGAGTGGAAGGCAGCTGTTGTGGACAGGGCAAAATCAATGCTTGAGCGGGATAAGAATCATCCGTCGGTGCTTATATGGTCCTGCGGCAATGAATCTTATGCGGGCGATGACATTGCGGCCATGAGTGACTTTTTCCATGAGAGAGATCATTCACGTCTGGTGCATTATGAAGGTGTTTTTTGGAACAGAGACTACGCGTCGATTTCCGATATGGAAAGCCGGATGTATGCGAAGCCGGAGGAGATTGAAAGTTATTTAAGCAGTGAGGGCGTAAAGCCGTATATCAGCTGTGAATATATGCACGCTATGGGCAATTCTCTCGGCGGCATGGCGCTTTATTCGGCACTTGAGGATAAATATGAAGGTTATCAGGGCGGCTTTATATGGGATTATATCGATCAGGCGGTGTATAAGACAGAGGACGGAGAGCGTCATTTAGTTTACGGCGGTGATTTTGACGAGCGGGCGACCGACTATTGCTTCTGTACCGATGGTATTGTGTATGCCGACAGACGGCCGTCGCCGAAAGTTCAGGAGGCAAAGCAGCTTTATTCGGATATAAAAATTATTGTGGATGCACATATAGTGACTGTGGAAAACCGTCAGCTTTTTGAAGATTTAAGTGGATATAAGTTTGTGCTTGCGATTGAAAAAGAAGGAAAATGTCTGAAACGGGAGGTGCTTAAAGTGTGTGCGGCTGCCGGCGAGTGCGCGGTTGTACCGTATAAGCACGGCCTTGACGGGGAAGCTTTTGGAGAATACACGGTGACAGTGACAGCAAGCCTTTTAAAAGACAGACTTTATGCGCCGGCCGGCCATGAGGTGACATTCGGTCAAAAGGTCATTTGTATTGAAGATGCAGCAGATGAACCGGCGCTTTCTTCTTCTGAAAATAATGCGGCTGAAAATACAAAGTGTGTGTCTGAGCATTTCCGGGTTGTCCGTGGCGATGTGAATATCGGTGTGTACGGTGAGCATTTCTCAGCGATGTTTTCAAGAACAGAGGGCGGTATTGTATCTCTTGTATACGATGGTGAGGAATATATCACGAGAACGCCGAAGCTTGCTTTTTACAGAGCGCTGACGGATAACGATAAAGGTATGGGGGCAGCCGGGCGTGATC
>USSL01000112.1 GCA_900557175.1 uncultured Eubacteriales bacterium | reverse complement strand
AGAAAAAAGGTGCGCGCAGGCGATGGGCACTGCGGACGCGGCTTGTTTTTTGTGTGCTGCCTGTTTTTATGTCTGCCGGAAGCATCAGATTGCTTGAAGACCGGCAGACGGCAGAAACTGTGTGGGCGGCCGGTGATTTTGAGACGCCGGTGACATTGAAATGTATTGTGGAAAAAACAGAAGTGAAAGCAAAATCAAAGTCTGTTTATGTGAAAGTCATTAAAGGAGACGTGAATTTGCCATTGACAGACAAGCTTTTGATTGTGGCGGATTTGTCGGAGACGGCGGCGTATGGCGATACGATTGTTGTGTCAGGCTGTCCAAAGCGTTTTGAAAAAGCATCAAATCCGGGAACTTATGATGCATGGGCTGCCAATAGTGTGTCGGGACTTTATTATCAAATGTTTCCTGAGCATATGGATGTTATCAGCCACGGAGGTCTTCCTGCGGCAAAAGCACTGCTGCGTTTAAAAGCCCGTCTGACGGCGGTTTATCACAGCGTGCTCGATGAAGAAACGGCCGGTGTGCTGTGCGGCATTATGCTTGGAGATAAGCAGGGGCTTTCTAAAGAGTTAAAAACATTATATCAAAGTCAGGGCATCGGCCATCTTTTTGCTGTGTCAGGCCTTCACATGAGCATGGCCGGCGTCGGAATTTACCGGCTTCTCAGAAAAGTGACAATGCCGCCGGGCGCTGCATTTGCAGCGGCATTTTTGCTGATGGCTGCTTATGGTTTTATGTGCGGTATGCCGGTGTCGTGTATCCGGGCGCTTTTGATGGCGGCACTTTTAATGGGTGCAGAACTTTTGGGCAGAAGCTATGATGGCGTAAGTGCATTGGCACTGGCCGGACTTATAATTTTGTGGCGGCAGCCATTGGGGCTTACTTCTTTTGGTATTTTGATGTCTTTTGGTGCAGTGTTTAGTCTGATTGGTTTTTTACCGGTGCTGATTAAAAATAAGCCGGGACATCTTTCGGAAAAGCTTTTGCCGGGGCTTTCAATCACATTGATAACGATGCCGGTGCTGGCATGGTATCTTTATGAAATACCGCTTTATAGTACGGTACTTAACTTTTTCCTTTTGCCGCTGATGGGGATTTTATTTCCGATGGCGGCGCTTGGCGGCATCATCGGTCTGTTTTGTATACCAGCAGCAAAATTTTTAACAGGCATCGTCTATTTTATTTTACAGCTTTATACATATGTATGCCACTTTTTTGAGCGGCTGCCGTTTTCTGTCATTGTGACCGGAAGACCGTCACCGGAGCTGATGGTGCTTTTGATAGTTGTTTTTCCATTAGCATTTATTGCCGTAAGCCGTCATTACAAAAAAAAGGTGCTTCTTTTGGGCATTGGTTTTCTGGCTGCAGGATATGGTCTTCTTGCCCTGCCTAAAATACCGAAGCAGCCGCGGATTATTTTTATGGACGTGGGGCAGGGGGATTGCGCGCTTCTGTCTATGAGTGATGGTACAAACTGGCTGATTGACGGCGGGAGCTCATCACAGAAGGATGTCCATACTTATGTCATTGAAAAGGTATTAAAGTTTTATGGCATCGGCCGGCTTGACGGTGTATTTTTATCCCATATGGATGGCGATCATACAAATGGTGTTAAAGGACTGATGGCATCAGGCGATGAGATTGGTACGCTTTACTTTCCGGCGTGCTGTCCGTCAAAGGAGAAGCAGGAAGCAATGTGCCGGCTGGCATCAGAAAAAAATATTCGGACAAACGTATTTAAGGCCGGTGAAGCTATAAGCGGCAATGTTCCCGGAAAAAATGGCCGGTGGTATATCAAGTGTATTCATCCTTCGCCGGATTTTGTGACAGAAGATGATAATGAGGCTTCAATGATGCTGCTGCTTAATATAGAAGGCGTGACTGTACTTTTTACAGGAGACGGCGAGGCAATGGCGGAGGCGGCCGCAATAGGGGCTCTCCCGGATATTGATTTGCTTAAGGCAGGACATCATGGTTCTAAAAGCAGCTCCGGCAGTGATTTTCTTGCACAGATAAAGCCGGAGGCGGCGGTCGTTTCGTGCGGAAAAAATAACCGTTACGGTCATCCCCATGAAGAAACGATGCAAAGATTTGAAAATATCGACTGCGGGACGTTTGTGACGGCGCAAAATGGTGCGGTGCTTGTGACGGCGGCACATGGGCGCTTTGACATACAGACATATCTGACGGAAGAAAATAAAAAGCAATTTCAATGAAGAAGTCCATTGATGAAAAACGAAGTGTAAAAGTTGCATAAAGAAAACGTAAAGTTTTTGTGTAATTTCGTTAAAAAGCATTTTGACATTTTAAATGAACGTGGTATGATAGTTACTGATGAAAATCAGGTACATAAGATTTAAAAGTAACGCATATGCTAATTCAGAGAAGTTAAAGGGAAATTTAATAATTCTTCAGAAATTATTTCTTTTATTTTTGGCATACAGCGACTATACTTACAATTAACAAAAATGATTTGAAAATGAGGAGGAGAAGATTCTTATGCTTGATGTAATAAGGACAGCGGCTGTGGTTGTCGGCTTGTTTTTTACAGTCGGATATTTATACCAGGTTGTCTATGCACTTATGGGTTTACTAAAAACGCCGAAGACGTTTGAAGCCGACAGATTTCATAAATATGGAGTTTTGATTTCAGCCAGAAATGAGAGTGCGGTCATAGCACAGCTTATTGAAAGTATCAAACAGCAGAATTATCCGGATAAGCTTATTGAAATTTTTGTCGTTGCAGATAACTGCACAGATCATACAGCAGATGTGGCACGGGAAGCCGGCGCTGTTGTTTATGAACGTTTTAATAAGGAAAAGGTCGGCAAGGGCTATGCACTGAACTGGCTTTTAGAACATATTTCAGAAGATTACGGTGAGGATGCCTTTGAAGGCTATTTCGTATTTGATGCGGATAACATTCTTGATGAAAATTATGTCAGAGAGATGAACAAAGTATTTTCCAATGGATATAGAATCATTACAAGCTACCGTAATTCTAAAAACTATGGCGATAACTGGATTTCAGCCGGTTATGCGCTTTGGTTTTTAAGAGAGGCAAAGTATATTAACAATGCCCGTATGATGCTTGGAACAAGCTGTGCGGTTTCAGGCACAGGCTTCCTTGTAAGCAATGAAGTATTTAAGAAAAACGGCGGCTGGAAGCACCATCTTCTGACAGAGGATATTGAGTTTTCAATCGACAGTGTCATTCACGGTGAGTGTATTGGTTACTGTAATTCAGCAATTATTTATGATGAGCAGCCGACAACCTTTAAAGCATCATGGAATCAGCGCCTGCGCTGGTCAAAAGGCTTTTATCAGGTATTTTTCAATTATGCAAAGCAGCTTTGTGCGAACATTTTTAAGAAGCACAGCTTTGCAGCGTATGATATGTTTATGACGATTGCACCGGGGATTCTTCTGACACTGACAACCTTTGTTCTCGGTATTGTCGGTGTGATTTATGGTCTGCTTAATCCGGTTTATATGAATGTGATGCTGCATTCACTGATGGAGACAGTAGCTTTTGCGTTTGGTGCAAGTTATGTGACGATGTTTACGCTTGGTCTGATTACAACAGTGACAGAGTGGGAGCAGATTCATACACAGAACTGGAAGAAAATTGCTTATTTATTTACATTTCCGGTTTATATTATGACATACATTCCAATTTCTGTTGTTGCTTTATTTAAGAAGATTCAGTGGGTGCCAATTCAGCACAACGTTGTCAAAACAGCCGGCGAGATCCGTCAGGCACAGTAAAATAAGACGTATTAAAAAAGAGTGCGCTCTAAAGTGATATATCCCTGTCTGATTGACAGGGAGCATATCAAAGCGTACTCTTTTTTTGCCTTGTGCAGATATGTGCGATATTTTTTATTTTTTCCGCAGTGCATCGATGATGGTGAGTATACAGCCGCTGAAGATGAAGAAATCTCCGATGTTAAAGACAACATTTTGAAATTTTTTCGGGCCGGCGTTAAAACGGATGTAGTCGGTTACTTCGCCGTCCTTAAGGCGTTCAAACCCATTGCTGCAGGCACCGCCGAGGATGAGCGACAGTCCGGATTTTAAAAGAAAATGCCCTTTTCTAGGGGTGAGCATGGCAAGGACGCCGGCAATAAAGCCGATGGCAGTCAGTGTGATACAAAGAAGAAGCTTTGCGCTCTGCTTAAGAAAACCGAGCATGGCGCCTTTGTTTTTTAAATAAGTGATTGTCATACAGCCGAGACGGCGCTCATAGCGTGCGGTTGCATTTTTTTGTTTTATATATTTTTTGATAATTAAGTCTGCGCCGCACAAAACAGCGGCTAAAATAAAATAGAACATAGAACCTCTCCTTACGCATAATCATGATTTTATTATAAATTAGACTTTTATTTCATACAAGAAAAACGTATCAGAAAAGAATAAATATTTTGTGAAAAATAGAAAATAGACTGGACGGAAAGGGTGAATTGGGCTATCATAGAGAAGAATAGCATAAAAAAGGAGAAAGAATGATTCATGAATGACAATAAACAAAATAATGAAAAAAATAAAAACAAAAAAAATATGACCATTGCTATTGTGGGCGTTGTCGTCGTTCTTGGCATTCTCGTTTTATTTAATGTGCTGGCGAATCAGATTAAGCAGAGCCAGCGTGAAGAAATTACGTACAGTGAATTTCTGACAATGCTTGATAAAGACGAGGTTGAGAGTGTCAAAAGTACGACTGACGGTACACTTGAAATCAAGAAAAAGGATGAGAAGGGTGTTTTAGCCAAAGTTTATTATACAGGTTATTTTACAGATTTAGAACTTGTAGACAGACTTGAGAAGGCAGGTGTAAAGTTTACTCAGGAAATTCCAAGTCAGAGCTCCGGTATCCTTAATGTGATTTTGGCATATGTGCTTCCGTTTATTATTTTATATGGTATTTTCTTTTTCGTATTCCGTTCAGTTTCAAAAAACAGCGGTATGATGGGCGTTGGCAAGAGTACGGCAAAGATGTATGTGCAAAAAGAAACAGGTGTCTTGTTTAAGGATGTGGCCGGACAGGAGGAGGCAAAGGAATCCCTTCGCGAGATTGTTGATTTTCTTCATTATCCGGGCAAGTATACGCAGATTGGCGCGAAGCTGCCAAAGGGTGCGCTGCTTGTGGGACCTCCGGGAACAGGTAAGACATTGCTTGCAAAGGCCGTTGCCGGTGAGGCCGGGGTGCCGTTTTATTCATTATCAGGTTCAGACTTTGTAGAAATGTTTGTCGGCGTCGGCGCTTCCCGTGTCCGTGACTTGTTTAAAAATGCCCAGCAGTCAGCACCGTGTATTATTTTTATTGACGAGCTGGATGCTATCGGTAAACGTCGTGATTCTGCTTATGGCGGCGGCAATGATGAGCGCGAGCAGACGTTGAACCAGCTTTTGTCTGAGATGGACGGCTTTGATTCATCCAAAGGTATTATTATTCTGGCGGCAACGAACCGTCCGGAAATTCTTGATAAGGCACTTTTAAGACCGGGACGTTTTGACAGACAGATTGTCGTTGACGTTCCTGACGTAAAGGGCAGAGAGGCTATTCTAAAAGTTCATTCGGCTAAAAAGCCTTTGGCAAATGACGTTGACTTGGAAGAAATCGCAAAAGCAACAGCAGGTTATTCGGGTGCAGACCTTGAAAACTTGATGAATGAGTCCGCTATTTTTGCGGCAAGACGAAACCATCTTGAAATAACAAGAAAAGATATTGAGGACGCAAACTTAAAAGTAATGATGGGAACGGAAAAACGTTCGAGAATTATTACCGAAAAAGAAAAGAAACTTACGGCATTTCACGAGGCAGGTCATGCAGTTTTGGCAAAACTTGTCGATAAAACATCGCATATTCATAAGGTGTCAATAATACCGCGTGGCAGAGCAGGCGGATATACGATGTATGTGCCGGATGAAGATAAAATGTACACATCAAAAAATGAAATGTTGGACAGAATAATTGTAATGCTTGGCGGCAGAGTAGCCGAAGAACTTACAATGGACGACATCAGCACAGGCGCGTCAAGTGACATTCAGCGTGCAACTGACATAGCACGTCAAATGGTTACAAAATACGGTATGTCAGAGGCAATCGGCCCTGTATCGTATGATGACGGCGGCGAAGTGTTTATCGGACGTGATTTTGCACACTCAAAAGCATATT
>USSL01000111.1 GCA_900557175.1 uncultured Eubacteriales bacterium | reverse complement strand
TCAAATCAAATATCCGAGAACTTGAGGGCGCTTTAAATCAGATTCATAATCTTTCAAGACTTAAAAACCGGCCGATTGAGATGGATTTAGTGAGGGAAGCACTGGAAAATATTATTACACCTGACCTTGCAAAACCAGTCACAGCCGAATCAATTATTAATATTGTCGCCGAACATTTCAATATTTCCACGGCAGATATTATCGGCCATAAGCGCAGTAAGGATATTGCATACCCTCGGCAGATTTGTATGTATCTTTGCCGTCATATGACAGAAAGTCCTCTGCAGTCTATCGGCAATGCCTTAGGCAAAAAGGATCATACGACCATTATTCATGGTATTGAAAAAATTGAAAAGTCTATGGAAACGGATGAATCACTGAAGAATACGATTGATATTCTTATAAAGAAAATTAATCCGTCAAAATAAATTTTTTTTAAAATATTTTTATCCACAATTTATATACCGATAAAACACAATTTTATCCACAATACGCCGCGCGTGGAAATTTTAGATACATTATTGTGGATAACCGGTGAAAAACATGTGAATTGTTTATGGACAACTTTTTCCTGCAATTTCTGCCGTTTTCAGCCTGTGGATAAACAGGGATCCATTCACATGTTTACGCCTTGTTATTCACATAGTTATTCGTGACCAAATCCGTTGATTTTTATGATAAAAAACGACTTATCAACATATCCACGCCCCCTACGACGACTACGACGAAAGTGAATACATTTATATATTTATATGCCGACAACACGAAGTTATTCACATTTATCAACATAAAGGAGACAAGACTTATGAAAATCATTTGCAGTAAATCAAACCTTGTTTCAGGTGTTAATACTGTTTTAAAGGCTGTGCCCGGAAAAACAACAATGCCTATTCTTGAATGTATTTTAATAGACACAACAGACGGCGTTATTAAATTAACAGCAAACGATATGGAACTTGGTATCGAAACAATCATTGACGGCGATGTCCTTGATAAAGGAAAAATCGCACTTGAAGCAAAGCTTTTTTCAGAAATTGTAAGAAAACTTCCCGACAGTGAAGTTACAATAGAAACTGATGAAAATTTTCAGGCAAAAATCCGCTGTGAAAAAGCAAAGTTTAATATTGCCGGCCGTGCAGGCGATGATTTTGCTTATCTGCCTCAAATTGAAAGAATCAATCCGGTGATTCTTTCTCAATTTTCATTAAAAGAAATTATCCGACAGACAATTTTTTCAATTGCAGACAATGACAGCAATAAATTGATGACCGGAGAGTTATTTGAAATCAGCGGCAGCGAAATGAAAGTTGTTTCTCTTGACGGACATCGTATTTCTATAAGAAAAATAGAACTCAAAGAAGACTATAATCCGATTAAAGTTGTTGTTCCTGGGAAAACTCTCAATGAAGTAAGTAAAATTTTAAGCGGCGGCGTTGATGATAACGTCAATTTGTTCTTTACAGACAGACATATTGTTTTTGAGTTTGACAATACGACAGTTGTCAGCCGTCTGATTGAAGGTCAGTATTTCAGAATTGAACAAATGCTCTCCAGTGATTATGAAACAAAAATCACAATTAATAAAAAAGAACTGCAAAGCTGTATTGAGCGCGCATCGCTTTTAGTTAAAGAAGGTGACAAAAAACCGATTATCATTCATATCGGCGACGGTTCACTGGAATTAAAAATTACTTCGATGATTGGTTCAATGAATGAAGATATTGATATCCATAAAGAGGGCAAGGATTTGACGATTGGTTTTAATCCGAAATTTATTTTGGACGCCCTGCGTGTGATTGATGATGAAGCCATTGATATTTATCTTGTGAATCCGAAAGCACCATGTTTTATCAGAGATGAGAAACAGCAGTATATTTATCTCATTCTTCCGGTGAATATTAATGCAGGCTGATGCATAAGTGTAATAAAAAATTATCAGGAGGAAGATTTTCATGGAAGAAATTAAATTACGGGATGAATTTATAAAACTCGGACAGGCTTTAAAAGCTGCGGCCTTAGTGTCATCGGGTGTTGAGGCAAAGATCGTCATTTTAGACGGCGAGGTCAAGGTCAATGGTGAAGTATGTACACAGAGAGGCAAAAAGCTGTATGACGGTGACATTGCAGAATATGCCGGCAGCCAGATTAAAATTGTTAAATAGTTGGTGTTTAGTGTGATTATAAAATCGCTTGAACTGAAAAATTACAGAAATTATGAAGCTTTGTCTCTTGAGCTGTCACCGGGAACGAATATTTTTTTCGGGGATAATGCCCAGGGAAAGACAAATATTCTTGAGGCTGTTTATATGTGTGCAACGTCAAAGTCGCACAGAGGCAGCCGGGATAAAGAGATGATACGTTTTGGTCAGGATGATGCCCATTTGTGTATGCGTCTTGAAAAAAGCGGCGTCTTACATAAGATTGATATCCATTTGAAAAAAAATAAAGTGAAAGGCATTGCTGTCGATGGGCTGGTTATTAAAAAATATGCCCAGCTTTTCGGTGTTGTCAACGCTGTTCTTTTTTCGCCGGAGGATTTGGGCATTATAAAAAACGGTCCGGGCGAGCGCAGACGTTTTATTGATATGGAGCTATGCCAGCTGAATAAGCTTTATATGAGTTATCTTATGGATTACACGAAGGTGTTAAATCAGAGAAATAATCTTTTAAAACAGCTTGGCGGCGATAATGCGCTTTTAGAAACGCTGGATGTATGGGATATGCAGCTTGTGCGCTGCGGAAGCTTTCTTGTTTCGGAGCGTCAGCGTTTTGTCGGCGAGCTCAATGAAATTATCGGCGATATCCATTATAAGCTCAGCGGCGGCCGGGAAAAGCTTTCGATTGCCTATGAGCCGAGTGTGGATGTACCGGCCTATGAAAAGAAATTATTTTCAAAAAGAAATTATGATATAAAGACGAAAACGACTTCAGTGGGGCCGCACCGGGATGATATCAGTTTCCTTATCGGAGATATTGATATACGCCGGTTTGGTTCTCAGGGGCAGCAAAGAACCGCCGCACTTTCTTTAAAGCTTGCGGAAATTGAACTTGTCCGAAGGGTAACCGGAGATCAGCCGGTACTTCTTTTGGACGATGTTCTCTCGGAGCTTGACAGCAGCCGTCAGAATTATCTTCTTGAGAGTATTAAAGATATTCAGACGATGATTACGTGTACGGGGCTTGATGATTTTGTCAATCATCGTTTTGAGATTGACAGAGTTTATCATGTTGCCGGCGGTGAAGTAAAGTGTAACAGTAAACCGATGGAATACAAGGAGGAACATTATGAGTGAAGAATATGGTGCAAGTCAGATTCAGATTCTTGAAGGACTTGAAGCAGTCAGAAAAAGACCGGGTATGTATATCGGCAGCACATCAGAGAGAGGTCTGCATCATTTGGTGTATGAAATCGTCGATAATGCTGTTGACGAAGCGCTGGCCGGTTTCTGCAATACAATTTATGTCAAAATTAACGGGGACAATTCTATCACTGTAAAAGATAATGGCCGCGGTATTCCGGTAGATATTCAGAAAAAAGCAGGAAAATCAGCCGTTGAGGTCGTTTTTACGATTCTTCATGCCGGCGGAAAATTCGGCGGCGGAGGATATAAGGTATCCGGCGGTCTTCACGGTGTTGGTGCCTCTGTTGTTAATGCCCTTTCTAACTGGCTTGAGGTCCGTGTATTTAAGGACGGAAAAATTTATAAGCAGCGTTACGAGAAAGGAAAGCCATGTTATGAACTTAAGGTTGTCGGCGATACAGATGAACAGGGAACAGAAGTATGCTTTAAGCCGGACGATACAATTTTTGAAACGACCGTTTATGAATACAGCATTCTTGAAGAACGATTAAGAGAGACAGCTTTTCTTACAAAGGGACTTCGCATTGAACTTGAAGATGCCCGTGAAGGCTGTGAAAAGAAAAAGGTTTTCCATTATGAGGGCGGTATTAAGGAGTATGTTTCATATTTGAACAAAAATAAAGATGTTCTTTATGAGCAGATTATTTATTGCGAGGGTATGAAGGACGGCGTTTATGTAGAGGTTGCACTTCAGCATAACGATTCTTATAACGAGAATATTTACAGCTATGTCAATAATATTACGACACCGGAAGGCGGTACGCATCTGACCGGTTTTAGAAATGCGCTGACAAAGACATTTAATGATTATGCGAGAAAAAATAAGCTGCTCAAAGAAAATGAGCCGAGTCTTGTCGGCGAGGATATCCGTGAAGGTATGGCGGCGATTATCAGCGTAAAAATCGGAGAGCCTCAGTTTGAGGGGCAGACAAAGCAGAAGCTTGGCAATAGTGAGGCGAGAGGCGCCGTAGATTCTGTTGTCAGTGAAAAGGTGATGATTTTCCTTGAGCAGAATCCTGCGGTGGCAAAACTGATTATTGATAAGGCTCTGATGGCCCAGAGAGCACGTGATGCGGCGAGAAAGGCACGTGATCTGACACGCAGAAAGTCGGCGCTTGATACGATGGCACTTCCGGGAAAGCTTGCTGATTGTTCGGACAAGAATCCTGAAAATTGTGAGATTTACATCGTTGAGGGTGATTCTGCCGGCGGCTCTGCAAAGACGGCGCGCTCAAGGGCGACACAGGCAATCCTGCCGCTTCGCGGTAAGATTCTCAACGTTGAAAAAGCGCGTCTTGATAAAATTTTAGTCAATAACGAAATTAAGGCGATGATTACAGCTTTTGGTACGGGGATTCATGAGGACTTTGATATTACAAAGCTCAGATACCATAAAATTATTATTATGACCGATGCCGATGTGGACGGCGCCCATATCAGTACACTATTATTGACATTTTTATACCGTTTTATGCCTCAGCTTATTGAGGACGGCTATGTTTATCTTGCAAAGCCGCCGCTGTTTAAGCTGGAGAAAAATAAACGTGTATGGTATGCTTATTCGGATGAGGAGCTTCAGTCGATTATTGAGCAGGTCGGCCGTGACCAGAATAATAAGATACAGCGCTATAAAGGTCTTGGCGAGATGGATCCGGAACAGCTTTGGGAGACAACGATGGATCCGGAACGCCGTATTCTTATGCGTGTGACAATGGATGAGGCTCAGAGAGTCAGTCTTGACGAGACATTTAACATTCTTATGGGTGAAAAGGTTGAGCCGAGACGTGAGTTTATTGAGCAGAATGCGGAATACAGCACACTTGATGTTTAATTAGTATATACGGAGGAGTAGAAATGGACGATAGAAGCAATATCTTCGATAAGGTTCAGGATGTCGATTTAAAAGAAAAGATGGAAAAATTTTACATCGACTATGCCATGAGCGTCATCGCGCAGAGAGCACTGCCGGATGTCAGGGATGGTTTAAAGCCTGTTCAGAGAAGAATTTTATATGCAATGATAGAACTCAACAACGGTCCGGATAAGCCGCATAGAAAGTGTGCCCGTATCGTCGGTGATACGATGGGTAAATATCATCCTCACGGTGATTCATCTATTTATGGCGCTCTTGTGAATCTGGCTCAGGAGTGGTCGACGAGATATCCGCTCGTGGATGGTCATGGAAACTTTGGTTCTGTAGACGGTGACGGCGCGGCTGCCATGCGTTATACAGAGGCGCGCTTAAGTAAAATTTCGATGGAGATGACGGCTGATATTAACAAAGATACGGTTGATTTCAGACCGAACTTTGATGAGACGGAAAAGGAGCCGACAGTGCTTCCGGCAAGATTTCCGAATCTTTTGGTCAATGGTACGACAGGTATTGCCGTCGGCATGGCGACAAATATACCGCCGCATAATTTAAGAGAGACGATTGACGGCGTTATAAAAATTATTGATAATCGTGTCGAGGAAAACCGCGAGACGGAAATAGAGGAGCTTTTAAATATTATTAAAGGACCGGATTTTCCGACAGGCGCTATGATTTTAGGGCACAGCGGTATTGAGCAGGCGTACAGAACCGGCCGCGGCAAAATTAAGGTGCGGGCAATTTCAGAAATTGAGCCGCTCGGCACAAACCGTCAGAAAATTGTTGTGACAGAAATTCCTTATCTTGTCAATAAGGCGCGTTTAATTGAGAAAATTGCGGAACTTGTGCGTGATAAGCGTATTGACGGTATTTCGGATTTACGCGACGAATCTGACAGACAGGGGATGCGTATTGTCATTGAGCTTAAGAAAGATGCCAATGCCAATGTTGTTTTAAATAC
>USSL01000110.1 GCA_900557175.1 uncultured Eubacteriales bacterium | reverse complement strand
CCGGCAATCCACGGCTTGCAAAGCAAATGCCCTTCGGGCGCTTGCTTTCCTGCGCGCGTGGTGTTATTGCTGAAATGGATTTATAAGTAATAGGGGAGATATTTATGAATGAAGCGGTAAAGCTGACAAAAGATTTGATTCGCATTTGCAGTACAAATCCGGGTGAAGGCGAGAAAATGATGGCAGCATATATTTTGGATTATCTGAAAGATTGCGGTGCTGTATTGATGACAGATGAAGTGCTTGACGAAAGGTGTAATGTTGCTGCGACAATCGGCGAGGTGACAGAGGCACCGATGCTTGTCCTTATATGTCATATGGATACGGTTGTTCCCGGTGAGGGTTGGCTGCGCCTGCCTTTTGAGGCGGAGACTGAAGAAGGCCGTATTTACGGGCGCGGCGCCTGTGACATGAAGTCAGGACTGGCCTGTGCGCTTTCTGTATTTAAGAGGGCGGCAATGATGGCAAAATCAGGTTATGCGCTGCCGCACAAGGCAGTGCGGCTTATTTGTACTGTTGATGAGGAAGGCGATATGCGCGGCGTTGAGCGTGTGATAGAGCAGAGATGGGTGCGAAAGGATGACTGGGTTATGGATTTAGAGCCGACAGACGGTCAGATTCAGATGGCTCACAAAGGTCGTTTTTGGCTGGAAGTGACGGTTCACGGTATCACAGCCCACGCAAGCCGTCCTGAGCAGGGTGCAGATGCCATCGCTGCTGCGGCATATTGGATATGTGAGATGAAAAAAGCGTTTGAAAAACTTCCTGAGCATGATGAGCTTGGACAATCAACCATTACTTTCGGACAGATTCATGGCGGTTATCAGCCATATGTTGTACCGGATCAATGTAAGCTTTGGACAGACTGCCGTCTTGTGCCGCCGGCGGATGATACGCTTGTGCTTAAGATGGCAGAGGCGGCAGCAAAAGCGGCAAAAAGTGCCGTTTCAGGAACAGAAATTTCATGGAAAATTACAGGGAATCGCCCGCCTGTTGAAAGTCATCCATTTTCTGAATTTGTGGAAACACTTCAGACAGCGGCTGCTTCGGTGACGGGGCAGCCGGCAGTAATCAGTCCGTTTCCCGGATATACGGATACAGCAGTGATTGCAGGAAAGCTTGGCAATTGCCATTGTCTGTCCTACGGGCCGGGCAGTCTTAAATATGCACATAAGCCGGATGAATTTGTTGAAATTAAGGATATTGAAAGGTGTGCGGCGGTGCTTGAAAAAATGATTATCGGAAAATGTTAAGGAGAGGAAAGCTATGGCAAAAAATTTTGTTTGTTCACAAAAGACACCGATTGTAGAAACGAAAGCCGGAAGTCTGCGCGGAATGTGCGTGGATGGTACATATATGTTTTATGGTGTCACTTATGCGACAGCACAGCGTTTTCATATGCCGGAGGCTGTGAAACCGTGGACAGGTGTGAAAGATGCCCTGTCTTATGGTTATGTATGTCCGCTTTTAAAACAGGAGGCGCCGGACGGTGAAGTGTTTGTGCCGCACCGGTACTGGCTGATGGACGAGGATTGTCTGAATCTGAATATATGGACGCAGTCGCTTGATAAGACGGCGAAAAAGCCGGTTATGGTATGGCTTCACGGCGGCGGCTTTACAGCAGGCTCGTCGATAGAACATATCGCTTATGACGGTGAAAATATGAGTAAATACGGCGATGTTGTTGTTGTGTCCTTAAATCACCGATTGAATATTTTAGGGTATTTTAATTTGGAGGCTTACGGCGAAGAATACAAAAATTCCGGGAATGCCGGCAATGCGGATATCGTTGAGGCATTGCGATGGATTCGCGATAATATTTCTGCCTTTGGCGGCGATCCGGATAATGTCACTTTATTCGGACAGTCCGGCGGCGGTATGAAGGTGTGGACGCTGATGCAGACGCCGGAAGCGGATGGCCTTTTCCATAAGGGAATTATCCAGAGCGGTGTTATTGAAGATTTTATAGCATTGCCGAAAACAGACGGTACAATTCTTGCCGAATCTCTTTTGCAGGAGCTTGGGCTTGAAGCCGGTGATATTAGGGCGCTTGAAGCTGTGCCGTATTACCATTTGGCGCAGGCTTATAACAAGATTTCAGAAAAGCTTGCAGAGGCCGGGGAGTATGTTGGCTGTGTGCCGATGGCAAATGATTTTTATGTCGGCGATCCGAGGTTTGTTGGTTTTACCGAACACGCCAAAACGATTCCTTTAATGATCGGCACTGTATTCGGAGAATTTTTCTTTGGACCGGGATTACAGGATAAGGAAAAGTTTACCGAACGGGAAGTGATGCAGATGCTGGATAAAAAATTCGGAAGCCGCAGCGGCAAGCTGGCTTTACTGTTTAAAGAGGCTTATCCTGAAAAATGTCTTGCGGATCTGCTTTTCCTTGATACGATTTTCAGGGCACCGACGATGGATTTTATTGCAAAAAGATCAGGATGTCAGGCAGAAACATATTCCTATATGTTTGATTTTGAATTTCCATATGATGACGGAAAACCGGCATGGCATTGTTCGGAAATTCCGTTTGTCTTTAAAAATACAGATAAGGTGCCTGTATGCAATGTGCCGGGCGTTTCTGATGTCCTTGAAAATGAGATGTTTTCGGCGTGGATGGCTTTTGCAAAAAGCGGAAATCCGAATTGCAGGGCATTGCCGAAGTGGCCGGCATGTAAGGCGGGCAGGGAAGCTGTGATGCTGTTTGACCGTATATGCGGGGTCCGTTATAATTATGATCACAAGCTTATCCGCATGCTTTTAGATGCAGAGGCATGTATGCCAAAAACACAGGATGAGGAGGCGCTTATCATTCACTGATGGGCAGGATGGATTTATGGACAGACAGGAATTTATGAAGACAAAACCAATCTTTCCGCTGCTTATATCAATGGGCGTGCCGATGATGATATCCATGCTCATTCAATCGCTGTATAACATAGTGGACAGTATTTTCGTTTCAAGGCTTGGCACTGAGGCGCTGACAGCGGTTTCATTAGTATATCCGCTTCAAAATATTATTATGGCGCTTTCGGTCGGTGTCGGCGTCGGCATTGGCTCAGTGATTTCGGTGAGCCTTGGGGCAAAGGATACAAAAAAGGCAAGTCAGGCAGCTTCAATCGGTTTGTTTCTCACGTTTATTCATGTGATTTTGTTTGCGGCGGCAGGCGCTGTCGTGACAAAACCATTTCTTTCAATGTTTACCGACGATGCAAAGGTACTTGAATGGGCGTGCGATTACGGCTACATTGTCATGTGTGTATCTTTTGGAAGTCTGATACAGATTTATTTTGAAAAGGTGTATCAGGCGGTCGGCGCTATGATGACAACGATGATTGTGCTCGGCATCAGCGCGGTGACCAATATTATTTTGGATCCGATTTTTATTTTCGGTTATTTCGGCATACCGGCAATGGGCGTGCGCGGCGCAGCGATTGCTACAGTGACAGGCCAGATTGTCGGAATGTTCATATACATTTTTATTTATATGAAAAAGGGGCTGCCGTCAAAAATAAGACGGGCCTATATGCGGCCTCAGAAGGATATCGTGATGCAGATTTATTCGGTCGGTATCCCGTCAACGCTGATGCTTGCACTGCCGTCGGTGCTTGTGAGTATTTTAAATGGTATGCTTGTCAAGTTTTCTGAAGTTTATGTGGCGGTGCTCGGAATTTTTCTTAAGCTGCAGAGTTTTATTTATATGCCGGCCAATGGTATTATTCAGGGAATGCGGCCGATCATAGGCTATAATTATGGCGCAGGGGAAAAGGAGCGTATGTACAAAACAATCCGTTTAAGCCTTTTAATGACCGTTGTGATTATGGCTCTCGGAACAGCTGCGGCACAGTTTTTCCCTGAACAACTTTTGAGACTTTTTGACGCTGATGCTTCCCTGATGGATAAGGGTGTAGAGGCACTTCGTATTATAAGCATCGGTTTTATTATTTCGGCTGTCGGCGTGATTTACTGCGGTGTTTTTGAAGCACTCGGCATGGGGATGCGCTCTTTGATCGTATCGCTTATACGTCAGTTTGTCGTAACGATTATTCTCGGCGGAATTTTAGCGTGGGGATTTCAGATGGGCGCAGCAGGTATTTGGATTGCCTTTGCCGTGGCGGAGGCGCTTGGCGCAGCAGCAGCCATTATTTTATTTAAAACCGCAAAATTATAAATTGTCAGCTTTTTAGGCTGTAATCATAAAAAGAAAATAAACAGCCGTCCTTATCTTGTATTTTGCGGGCGGCTGTTGTATAATCGAAACAATGGCGCCGGTGATGCAGGCGCTAAAGCAGCGGAGGAAGAAAGATGTTTGGCTATGTGACCGTTGACAAACCGGAGTTAAAGGTAAAGGATTATTACAAATATAAGGCATATTACTGTGGGCTGTGCAGAACTTTAAAGGAAAAGTACGGGCTTACAGGACGGCTGACGCTGACTTATGATATGACTTTTGCGATTGTGCTGCTGACATCACTTTATGAGAGCGAAACAAAGCTTTCAAAGCACCGCTGTCCGGTAAGTCCGGTAAAGCCTGTGGCAATGCTGCAGAATGAAATTACAGAATACGGGGCTGCGATGAATATTATTTTATCCTATTATCATTTCAAAGATGATTGGAAGGATGAAAAGAGCGTTTTGGGCTTTGCCGGCGCAGGCGTCATGCGGCGCCGTGCGAGACGTATCGAAAAGCTTTATCCGAAACAGTGTGCAGTGATTAAAAAAGAACTCAGGAAGCTTCACCGCCTTGAGTCGGCTGCCTCAGAGAGTATTGATGAAACGGCAGGCTGCTTCGGACGTCTGATGGCTGAACTTTTAGTTTACAGGGATGATGTGTGGGCACCGACATTAAGGCGTATCGGTTTTTATCTCGGCAAGTTCATATACATTATGGATGCATGGGATGATTTGGAAAAGGATATGAAGTGCGGCAGCTACAATCCTTTAAAAAAGCTTCACGACCGACCGGATTATGAAGCGTATTGCATGCAGATGCTGACGATGATGATGGCAGAATGCAGCAGCGCTTTTGAATTGCTTCCGTGCATTGAAGATATTGATATTCTGCGCAATATATTGTATTCGGGCGTATGGACAAAGCGCAATGCCCGCTTAAAGGAAATGAAAGAACGAGAGGAAAAAAGTCATGGTAAATGATCCATATAGTATACTGGGCATATCACCCAGTGCTTCTGATGATGAAGTAAAGAAAGCATACAGAGATTTGTCAAGAAAGTACCATCCGGATTCTTATGCAAACAATCCGCTGGCTAATTTGGCGGAGGAGCGTTTTAAGGAAGTTCAGGAGGCCTATGACCAGATTATGAAGGAGCGCAGCGGCGGCGGCCGGAGCTATGGCGGCAATCAGAGCTACGGCGGCGGTCAGAATTATGGCGGTAATCAGGCATATCAGAATAATGATGCAAGATATCAGGCTGTTTATAATTATATTAATTTCAGACGCTACAGAGATGCGCTCAATGTACTTGCCGGGATGCCGACAAAGGACGACCGCTGGTATTATTTAAGTGCGATTTCAAATGCCGGTCTTGGAAATAATATTCAGGCAAACAGTGATATTCAGACAGCTTTAAATATGGAGCCGAATAATCCGGAGTACAGAAATTTTTATAATCAGCTTCAATGGAATCAGAACCGTTATCAAAACAGCGGTTATGGCAATGGCGGCAATCCGAATCAGACATGCGGTACGGGAAATATGTGCTGTGATTTATGGTGTGCGGATTCCTGCTGTGAATGTATGGGAGGCGATTTGTGCTCATGCATGTAGGTGCAAAAAAGATGGCCTTTTCCGGTCTTTTACTGGCGCTGGCTGTCATTTTAATTGTCTTAAGCGGCGTTTTAGAAATTAATACGTTGTTTTTGCTTGCAGCAGCAGCTTTTTTAGTCGGAGTTATTATCAGGGAATTTTCTCTTAAATATGGCACAGCTTTTTTTATCAGCGCTGTTTTGCTTGGCTTTCTGATTGCGCCGAATAAGCTTTACTGTGTGACTTTTTCACTGATGGCATTATATGTCCTTTTGTCGGAGGCGGCTTTTGTCATGATTGGCCGTATGAAGACCGATAAAAACAGAAAGGTTATATTTTGGGCAGTTAAGTTTGTGATTTTTAATGTGATTTATATACCGGTGCTTTTTGCATTTCCAAAGCTTTTATTTGCCGGAGACTTAAGCCGGTGCTTTATTATTGGCGCGCTTATTGCAGGACAGGCAGCCTTGGTTATTTATG
>USSL01000109.1 GCA_900557175.1 uncultured Eubacteriales bacterium | reverse complement strand
CCGAAAGGCTTTAAGGAAACATATGGACTTTTAAAATCATCTGTATTTGAAGCCAGCGGCAAGGCGTTGTTTTCGGAAGAAATATTAAATATGTGTATGCACATTGTGAATGAATATTAGCTTTTTTATGATATAGGAAGCTATTTCCTGTGTCATAAGAAATGACCGGGCTTTTGAGTGGACACCTCAAAAGCCCGGCCTGTTTTTGTTAGCGCGCCTAAAATTTTGACGGCTATTCGCAGATGAAGGTGACAACGCCCATATCGTTATCAAAAAGACGGTTCATATCTGTTTCAAGCACATCTTTATCCAGCATTTCCAAACTGTAGCGGAATTCGTAGAAACCGGACAGGTCAAGCTGGAAGTTTGTCTCCCATGTGTTGTTCATAATCCAGCTGTATACAGGGCGGCGGTTATTCTTTTCCTCGTTGTCGCAGAGTAAAATCGGGTGTGCACAAAGCTCGCCCATATAAAGCAGCGGTGTATCCAGTGTATTTATAAGAATGGCATGTTTGTCCGTTCTGTAAACAATACCCTCGTCAGCAATATAGTATTCCATATTTGAGCCCGGAAGCTGGTCAACGCCCGGTTTCATTGTCACGCCGCCGTTGCGTATGTAAACTTCTGCTTCCGGAAGATTTAAGGCAAGCGGAAGATAGAGACTTTCAATTTCCTCATTGAGCGTTTTTGCAACGTGGAATGAAAATTCCAATTTTGGGAGATGGCGGTACATTTTTAAAATCATACTGCTGTGGTATGTGCCTTTCAGTTCAAAAATAAGTTCAACTTCAGTAAATACAGCACCGTGTGTACGAACCTTGACATCATTTAATCTGCCCTGATACTGCTGTGCGTGAAGTCCGCGGATATTCCGGCCGAGGAGACGCCGTTCCTCGTAAACATCAGTGCGGATTTCAGTACGCTCATAGACCGGTGTGAAAAACTTTGCAAAGCCGTCCATGCAAAGTTCTCTCTGTTCTTTTTTATCAAAGAACGAAGTGATGCCCTCACCGATTTTCCATGTTATTTTGAAGAAGTCATTTTCAATGCCGTAAGGAAGCGTATAGCTCTCAGCGTCATAAGTATTGATAATATCACGCACACGTTCTGCACCTATCCATGCGGTGCGGGTAAATAATGTTTCAGATAGCGCCGGCTGTTCTTCATAGGTAAAAATCTTTTCTTCCATCGGCTCAAAATGGGCAAGAAAGCTTATGAGAACGCCTCTCGGATGAGTGGAAAGCTGGACCTTCATGACTTCACCGGTCGCTGTATCGGTGACTTTAACGTTTGGAAGACTCAGTGTTTCCACATAAAATTTTACAGGGAATATTCTTGCTTCGCGGCTTGTGGAAACGGCTTTAACCTTCCCTGAGTGGTTATAATAACGGAGAATATCACCGAGCAGATGGCATTGCTCATTTTTACGCATGGCAGCAGCCTCATGTGCTTTGGAAGCATAGCTTGTGTTTCGTATATCCAGTGTTGTCACCATCGTCTCATATGGATTTGTGATAGACGCGGAATGTCCCCATGTGTGTTCTGAGTAAAGGAGTGAATTATCGCCATAGGCTTTTGTCAGCACCTCGTTGTGGACGCCTGTTTTTTCTTCTAAACGGTCGCATATATTTGAAAGGCGCACAGCTTCTTTGTAATGTTTGACGCTGTGCGGCGTACTGCCGACGCCATTGCCCCACCAGTCATTCATCGCACCGCGGTAAACAGGAATATCCTGCACATAAGGGCGGATCAGCTCATAAATTTCTGTTAAAGTGGCCATATGAATTTTAACCTCATTGCCGTAGCAGCGGTTAAATTCTTCGATTGTGTAAGCAATCTGTGGGTTAATCGGCGCATTGTCAGAGAATACGCCGGAAACGCTGGAAATGAGGAATGGGTAGGCATAGCCGTTTTCTTCATATTCACATACTGTATTTGTCAGGTTTGTATACAGGTTTTCAAGCGGTGTGCACACTTCTTTTTTGCCGAAATAGCTTTCTGTCATAAAATTCCTGTTTTTGTTGTATACAATACCGAGGGCATTGCCGAGATTATAGTGTTCACCGCTCCAGACAAGCAGACGCTCTCCGGCATTGTTTTCCCAAAAATAAGGCTGCTGATTCTGATACAGCGGATACATACCGTGGTGCGTATGGATATTTGTATATAAAAAATGAATGCCGTTGTCAATAAAAGCGTCTCTTGCGCCGAGAGAAATACCATTGATATCGGCGTTCATCGCTGTCTCTAAAGAAACGCCGTTATTTTGGCAGCATTCTTTCATTTCGGCGATTTTTTTGCTTAAATAGCGGCAGTCTGTCAGATCATTGCTGTTTAAATAAGTTGCGGACAGGCCGATACTTCCGGTGCGGACTAAATCCCAAAAGCTTTCCTTTTCATCTTTCGAAGCCATTTTTAAAAACTGCTCGACGCAGTACCATGTCTCACAGTTCCATTTAAGGTCTTTTTCGGGTGTGCTGTTTTTCTTCCCGTCAGAAATCAGCTGTACGGCTCTTTTAATATTGTGAGCCTGATTGTAGATGACCTGTTCCTGTAAATCCGTATAGCCCACGTCTGTGTGGGAGTGGTGTATGAGATAGACATCTTTAATTGTATGCTGCTGCATTGCAAATTCTCCTTCTTGTGTTAAAATATTTCGTGAATAGGAGTGTGTTAAATGAAAGAAACAAATCTGATGATTCAAAACCGTCTGAGGGAAGCAACCGTCAGTTTAGAGCGGGCAAATATGCTTGTCTGCGACGAGACATGGAAATGTGACAGCTCAGTTCCGCCGTTTTCAAGTATCGGCCTGATTATGCAGGGTGAGGGAACCATCTGTGTCAATGGCTGTCCGATACACCCGGCGGCGGGGCAGATGTATTTGCTCCCGGCCAATACAAATCAGAGCTTTTTTACGAATAATAAAAATCCGTACCGCAAATATTTTTGCCATTTTGAAATTACATGCCAGCAGACGGATTTATTCGAACTGCTGGATATTCCGCTATGTGTCGATGCAAAAAATGTGCAGCAGGCGCAAACGCTTTTTCAGGATATGATGCGCGCCTGTGACGGCGGGGACATTCTTTCGGCACTGAAAGGAAAGCAGGCTGTCCTGAATCTTTTGTGCTATTATCTGGAATGCTGTCCGCCCGACAGTATATCTATGATTTCGGAAAGTTTTGATTCTCCGCTGTCGCTTGCCATCTCCTACGTGGAAGCTCATCTTGACAGGCAGGTGACTGTACAGGAAATGGCTGCGGCTTCCGGCTATCACACAAGCCATTTTACAAAGCTGTTTCAGGCGCGTATGGGCATGCCGCCCGGACAGTTTATCCTTCAAAAAAGAGCAGAAAAAGCGGCACATCTTCTGACGTCCACGGAGCTGTCTGTCTCTGCCATCGCAGACAGCCTTGGGTTTGGCAGTCCCTTTTATTTCTCGAACTTTTTCAAACGGCACACAGGGATGACGCCGTCTTTGTACCGCAGCATCTACCGGCGCGCCTATTTGCAAAAGTAAATCTCCTACGAGGGAAGTATAGCACCGGATGGTTTGGCAATACATAGGATTTTCGATTGAAAATATATAATATTGTGCGGGGATGGGGAGGCATTCCTTCTTGTACGGGCGGTGGAAATCCGTTAAAATAGGACATAGAAAATAGGAAAATTTGGAGGCGAATATAATGTTAGCATACACATATAAATCAAAAGGTGTATTTCAGTTTGAACAAAAGGCTCGTCCGCAGCTTTTGGACGCACAGGATGCCATTGTAAAGGTGAGTTTGTCAAGCATATGCTCCAGTGACATTCACATTAAGCATGGGGCAGTGCCGAGGGCGGTTTTGGGAATTACAGTCGGCCATGAGATGGTTGGCGTTGTTTGTGAGGTTGGCAGTAGTGTGACGAACGTAAAGCCGGGCGACCGTGTCACAGTGAATGTGGAGACTTTTTGCGGAGAGTGTTTTTTCTGCCAAAATGGTTTTGTCAATAATTGTACGGACGAAAACGGAGGCTGGGCGCTCGGGTGCAGAATTGACGGCGGACAGGCAGAATATGTCCGTGTGCCTTATGCCAATCAGGGCCTGAATAAAATTCCCGATACAGTCACCGATGAACAGGCGCTTTTTGTCGGGGATATTCTTGCAACAGGCTATTGGGCGGCCGACATCTCTGAAATAGGCCATGAAGATACGGTCGTTATTATCGGCGGCGGCCCGACAGGACTTTGTACGCTGCTTTGTGTTATGTTGAAATGTCCGAAAACAATTATTTTATGTGAGACAGATCCGGCAAGAATTGATTTTGTTAAAGCGCATTATCAGGATATTCTTGTGATAAATCCAAACGAAACTGATGTGGAGACTTTTGTAAAAGCACACAGTGCCCACGGCGGCGCCGACAGGGTGTTTGAAGCCGCAGGCGGCAGTCATACATTTGAGCTTGCATGGAAAATTGCCCGTCCGAATGCTATTGTGACGATTGTGGCACTCTACGAAGAAAATCAGACATTACCTCTGCCGCAGATGTACGGCAAAAATCTGACGTTTAAGACAGGCGGCGTGGACGGATGCCGGTGCGATGAAATTTTAAAATTCATCGAAGCCGGAAAAATAGACACAACCCCTTTAATTACGCATACTTTCGAATTGAAAGATATTGAAAAAGCCTATGATATTTTTGAAAACAGAAAAGAAAATGTGATAAAAATTGCAGTGAAGTGTTGAGATGGAGCGTGAATGGGCTGCATTGAATGCCGTGGCTTTAAAGGGGAGAGAAAAATGATTCAAGAGAGTATACAAGAATAGGATATTATCTCGGCAGGAAATGCTCTAACATAATCGTTATTTCCCCCGCATACATTGTAAAAACAATGTGTTCGGGGGATTTTTCCTTGAAAGATTATATTGAAGAACGGGCGACGGGGTTGGCGAGGTATATTATTGAAAATCATGCGACTGTGCGGCAGGCGGCAAAAAAGTTTGGGGTAAGTAAGAGCACGGTACATAAAGACATCACTGAACGTCTCACGACGATCAATGCGGCGCTTGCGCGGCAGGCGCGTGTCATTTTGGATATTAACAAGTCACAGCGCCATATACGCGGCGGTATGGCGACGAAAGAAAAGTACATGAAGGAGAAATGCAATTAGAATATAAATATTATATTAGAAAATCATCTAACATAATGTTAGAAATATAGTTGACATCAATCAAATGATATGTTATACATATATTAGATATATATCTATCATAAATAAAAGATAATAATCTAATATATGAGGTGGCTGCGATGGACAAAATAAAAAAGCAAGGATATAAAAGTGTGTTGAAGCAGAAGCAGTATATGAAGCTTTTGGCGGCAGATATGATTAACCGCTTTGGCGACAATGTGGATGCCCTGACATTTCAGTGGCTGATTTTCAAGCTGACAGGCAGTGCGGCATGGTCGGCAATTTTGGTCGGTTTTAACTGGCTGCCGACGATATTTTTTCAGCCGGTGTTCGGCGCTTTGGCAGAGCGGCTTGACAAAAAGAAAGTGATGGTTGCTTCGGATGTGATCCGCGGCAGTATTGTGCTTTGTTTTGCAGCCGTTTATATGAGCGGTCATTTAAGCCCATGGCATATGCTGGCGTTTACGATGGCGCTGTCTGTAGTGGAAGCCATGCGTGTGCCTACAGGCTTTGCCTTTATACCGCATATTGTCGATATGGAATGTTACAGTTTTGCAAGTGCATTAAACAGTACGGCGGGTACAGTGATGCAGCTTGCCGGCGCCGGACTTGCGGGCATTATGATTGCGGCGCTCGGCGCACAGGCAGCAATGGCTGTGGATGCGGCAACCTTTTTTGTTTCGGCGGTATTGATTGGCTGGATACGGCCAAAACAGCCGGAGAAATTAGCGGCAGCAATAAAGCTTGCTGTTTTGGCGCAGGATTTTAAAAGCGGCTTTACTTATATGAAACATAAGCGTTATATTTTGAATCTGTGTCTGATGGGGGCTGCGCTCAACGCTGTGTTTACGCCGTTGAATTCGCTGATTTCGCCCCTTGTTGTCGGGGGGCTTGGCGGCGGCAGCGAGACGCTTGGCTTTTTAAGTATTGCAATGTCTGTCGGTGGTTTAGTGGGCGGCTTTGTATATCCGTGGGCAGGGCAGCGCATCAAGACGCGCGGAGCTGTTCTTTCAGGCGGCGCTGTTCTTTTGACCGGGTATGCGCTTGTAGCTTTGACACCGGTTTTAAGGCAGGATAAAGTCGTT
>USSL01000108.1 GCA_900557175.1 uncultured Eubacteriales bacterium | reverse complement strand
GGCAAATGTACGCCGTGCCGTATCGGTACAAAGCGTATGTACGAGATTCTTGATAAGATTACAAAGGGCAACGGTACACTTGAAGATTTGGATAAGCTTGAACAGCTTTGCTATTATATTAAGGATAATGCGCTGTGCGGTCTTGGACAGACAGCGCCGAACCCTGTACTTTCCACACTGAAATATTTCCGGGACGAGTATGTAGCCCATGTTGTTGATAAGAAATGTCCGGCCGGCGTCTGCCGCAGTCTTGTGCGCTATAAGATTGATGCCGATAAGTGCAAGGGCTGCACGCTGTGTGCAAGGAACTGTCCAAACGATGCGATTGTCGGCAAGGTGAAGGAAGTTCACATGATTGTTCAGGACAAGTGCATTAAGTGCGGCACATGTATTGAAAAATGCCGTTTCGGTGCGATTTATAAAGAGTGATGGGGGTGCGTGACATGGAAAATATAAATATTAAAATCAATGGGATGGCAGTCAGTGCGCCTGCCGGCTCTACAATTTTAGAGGCAGCGCGCCTTGCCCATATTGAGATACCGACACTTTGTTTTTTAAAGGGAGTCAATGAGATTGGCGCCTGCCGTGTCTGTGTTGTCGAGGTGAAAGGAGCGAGAAGTCTTGTTGCTTCCTGTGTTTACCCGATTAACGAGGGCATGGAGGTGTTTACAAATACGCCGAAGGTTTTAGAGTCGAGAAAGAAGACGGTTCAGCTCCTTTTATCCGACCACAGGAGAGAGTGTCTTGCCTGTACAAGAAGCGGCAACTGCGAGCTGCAGCAGCTTGCAAAAGAGCTTGGCGTTAAGGATGAAGGCTACTATGACGGCGCTGTGAGCGACAGTATTTATGACGACTCGGCGGCGCATATGATTCGCGATAACAGTAAATGTATACTTTGCCGCCGCTGCAGTGCTGTCTGCGAGAAGGTTCAGGGCATCGGCGTAATCGGCGCCAATGAGCGTGGCTTTAAAACATATATCGGTCAGGCTTTTGATATGGATCTGGCAGATACAAGCTGCGTTTCATGCGGCCAGTGTATTGCAGTCTGTCCGACAGGCGCTCTGACAGAAAAAGATTATACGGATAAAGTATTTGAAGCGATTGCAGATCCGGATAAATATGTCGTTGTTCAGACGGCACCGTCGGTGAGAGCGGCGCTTGGTGAGGAATTTGGTTATCCGATAGGCACAAATGTTGAGGGCAAGATGGCGGCAGCCTTAAGACGGCTCGGTTTTGATAAAGTTTTTGATACAGACTTTGCAGCCGATCTGACGATTATGGAGGAAGCGACAGAGTTTCTTGACCGTGTGAAAAACGGCGGTGTACTTCCGATCATTACATCATGTTCGCCGGGCTGGGTTAAGTACTGCGAGCATTATTTCCCGGATATGACAGATAATTTATCTTCCTGTAAATCACCGCAGCAGATGTTCGGTGCTGTGTTAAAAACATATTATGCCGAAAAAGAGGGTATCGATCCGGCAAAGATTGTCAGTGTCAGCGTGATGCCTTGTACGGCGAAAAAGTTTGAGGTCGGCCGTGACGGCGAGGCGGCTTCCGGCTATCCTGATGTGGATATTGCCATTACAACAAGAGAGCTTGCGCGGATGATCCGCCGCGTCGGCCTGAAGTTTACGGAGCTTCCTGATGAAAAGTTTGACGAGCCGCTTGGCATTTCGACAGGTGCGGGCGTTATTTTCGGCGCAACCGGCGGCGTCATGGAAGCGGCTTTAAGAACAGCGGTCGAGACATTGACCGGCGAGGAACTAAAAACACTTGAGTTTACAGATGTCAGAGGCGTTGAGGGCATTAAAGAGGCAGCCTACGATGTGGCCGGCATGAATATTAAGGTGGCAGTCGCTTCGGGACTTGGCAATGCGAAGAAGCTTCTTGAAAAAGTCAAAGCCGGCGAAGCTGACTATCAATTTATAGAAATTATGGGATGTCCGGGCGGCTGTGTCAACGGCGGCGGACAGCCTCAGGTGCCGGGCCCTATCAGAAATGTGACGGATATCCGTGCCCTGCGCGCAAAGGCGCTCTACAGTCAGGACGAGGCGATGACGCTTCGCAAGTCCCATGATAATCCGGCAGTGAAGAAGCTCTACGAGGAATATCTCGGTGCGCCGGGAAGCCATAAGGCTCATGAAATTCTTCACACAACTTATGTGAAGCGAACCGTTCATAAGCTTGTATAATGGTTTGCAAAATTTAATAAAGCCTTCTTAATTACTCCGGCAGATGTACCACCAAATTAAAACATCTGCCGGGTTTTTTTACAATTAATTAAGATTATTTAAAGAATTTTTATATTACCTTGAATTAAAGGCTTTTATGGGGTATCATCATAATAGCGCTAATGAGAATAGTTATGGAGGCAGTTATGAGAAAACATGCGAAGGTAATAATAAACACTGCTTTTTTATTGCTGCTTCTGTTTGCGACAACATTTTTTTTGTTCAGGGACAGGGAGCTTGGCGATATTTTTTCGGCAATACACGGCGCGGATAAGCGGTATCTGGCGGCCGGACTGCTGCTTGTTCTTATCTTTGTATGCAGTGAGTCGGTCATTATTCATTATCTTATGAGGCTTTTAAAGCATAAAGTGCCGTTGAAAAGGTGCGTTAAGTATTCTTTTGTCGGTTTCTTTTTCAGCAGTGTCACACCATCTGCTACCGGCGGGCAGCCGATGCAGGTGTATTATATGCAAAGGGACGGGCTCTCGGCGTCGGTTGCCGCACTTGTTCTTTTGATTATTACAGTAGCCTATAAGGCTGTGCTCGTTATTTTAAGCGGGCTTATGTTTTTGTTTAAGAAAGATTTTATTGCCGCAAATTTAGGCAATGTTAAATATATTTTAATTTACGGCGTTATTGTCAATGTGGCATTTATTTTATTTTTGCTTGTTGTTATATTTAAAGAATCACTGGCAAAGCGCGTTATCCATTATTCGGTCTGTTTTTTGACAAAAATAAAGATGATTAAGCATCCTGAGGCGGCAGAGGGAAAATGTCTGATGATTATGGAGCCCTATCATGAGGGTGCCCTGTATATAAAGCAGCATCTCGGCGTGCTTATCAATGTTTTTTTTATTACGGTATTCCAGAGAGTCAGTCTTTTTTTAGTGACTTATTGTGTTTACCGTTCATTCGGACTTCATGGTGTCAGTGCTGCTGATATTGTCACACTTCAGACAATTATAGCGCTGGCGGTTGATATGCTGCCGCTTCCGGGCGGTATCGGAGCCAGTGAGACAAGCTTTCTGGCAATGTTTCAGACAATATTCGGACCGGCGCTTCTTATGCCGGGAATGCTCTTAAGCCGCGGTATCAGCTATTATGCGCTTGTGGCAATCAGCGGGGCGGTGACTGTCGGCGCCCATATTATCAGTATGCGAAAGAAACACTGACAGACTGTCAGCCAATTGGGAAAGGAAAGAAAGTTATGATAGGTTTTTACAATTATTCGGTCATTCTTACATATATCGGTCTGGCGTCGGCGCTGTTTGGCATGACGCAGGCCATTTCGGGCAATATTAAGATTTCTCTTGTCTGTCTGATGATTTCGGGCATCTGCGATATGTTTGACGGCAAGATTGCCCGAAGTATGAAGCGGACGGAGGATGAGAAAAGATTCGGCATTCAGATAGACTCCCTTTGTGATTTGGTATGCTTTGGTGTTTTTCCCGCAATCATTGGTTATTCGATTGGTATGAAGTCTCCGGTATGTGTTATTTTTCTTGTGTGCTATGTGCTTGCGGCGCTTATTCGTCTCGCATTTTTTAATGTGATGGAGGAAAAACGTCAGAGTGAGACAGATGCACTGATGAAGTATTACCGCGGAATGCCTGTCACAATGGCGGCACTGATTTTCCCGGCAGTATTTCTTGTTCACTTCCTGATGAACATTCCGCTGGTGATGATATATTCGGCAGGCATTGTCATCGTTGCGTTTCTTTTTGTTCTTGATTTTAAAGTAAAAAAAGCCGGACAGGCGGCCATGATTTTTATGTCACTTGTGGGCATTGGAATATTGGTGGGATTGATGGTATTTTGTAAATAGAGATGAAGTGAAAACCCCCGGTTGCAGGATGAATCTGCAGCCGGGGGTTTGGTTTTGGATGAATATGTTTACTTGCCGCTGACAATTTTATAGTATGTTCTTGCAGTGAGTCCGTAAACAATCGTATAGAATAATGCAAATACGATGACGGTGCCGATACAGCCGAAGGCGTACAGTGTAAAGTCGCTTAAGTTCATCATTGAAAGCACAATTTTCATCAGCGGAAAGGCGAAGGCAAGGTGAATGCAGGCAACGCAAAGGGGCAGGAAGAAGACTGTCAGCACCTGGCTCTTAATCGAGCGGCGGACTTCTTTAAGACTCATGCCGACTTTTTGCATGATGGCGTAACGTGCTCTGTCCTCATAGCCTTCGGAAATTTGTTTGTAGTAAATGATGAGGACGGTTGCCATAATAAACAGGAAGCCGATAAAAATACCAATGAAGAAAAAGCTTCCGTAAAGAGCATTAATGTCGTTTAGGTTTGCGGCTTCACATTCTAAGTAGCCGCTGTAATTGGCATCGCCGATGATGAGTGCCTGTTCAAGGCTTTGCGCGATTTGTGTCTGAATATCCTTGTCACATAAAAGGTCAAAGGCGTAATAATAAGTCATCGGTTTACCGTCATAGTCTTTGATTAAGTAGTCTGGCGCGATGGCATTAAAAGTTTCTGTAATTGCATTTTCCGACGGCATGACAAGGTAGTAGGCATTGACCATCATGGCGCGCTGACTTGCGGCTGCCGCAATATTATCAATATTTCCTTTAATGTGCCATGTTTTATCGCCGAGCGTTACCGTATTGCTTAAGTCATCACCGTAAATTTTTTGTACAAAAATTTCATCGTCATTTAATGAAAAAGAATCATCATTGCTCTGTTTTTTATAATCGTCCAGCGTAATCAGATAGAGTGTACACGCCTTTCCGTCAGACATTGTACTTGTATCAAGCACCTTTGAAAGCTGTGTACCGTTTTGAAGCACAGGCATACTGCACTGGCGCATACGGATTGTATTGTTTTCAGTCTGACTGTATTGGGATAAAATACCGGCAATGGTACTGTCTATGCTTTCAATATCTTCGGCGGCAACACCGGAAAGATGCATTATAATATTTCTCGGATAGCGTGTGCGTATAAGTCCGGGCAGTCCGATGTATAAAGATACGGTTGTGGACATTGTGACTAAAACCGCTGTGGATAAAATACATATGTTGGCAAGGCCGACGGCATTTTGTTTCATACGGTAGAGCAGACCGGAAATGCTTGTAAAGTGGCGTGCTTTATAGTAGTAGCTTTTATTGCGGCGCATCAGCTTTAAGACGGCAATGCTTCCGGCGGTGAAAAGACAATAGGTGCCAATAATGACAAGCAATATTGCAATTAATAGTGTGCCGAGGGCGGCCATAATGTCTTTTACAGTGACGGCAAGGTAGTAGCCTGTAATAAGTGTAATCAGGCCGATAAGGACGAGCGGCCATTTTATCTTTGGTTCTTTTTCACCCTGATTTGAGGCTGATAAAAGCTCAACAGGATTTGATACATGAATTTGCCGTAATGTATTTAAAAGTGAAACAATAAAAATGGCTGCAAATAGCAGGCATGTGACTTTCAAACTGTCGGATGAAAGACTGAAAGTCAGAGAAATCGCAGGCGATGTGCCGGAGGCGAGCAGGCCGGAATTTATCAAATTTAAAAGCAGCAAGTAGCACAGTTTGGAAAGAATAAGGCCGGATGCAATGCCGAGAATAAGACCTGCGGCTGCTGTGAAAATCGTTTCCCAGCACATCATTCTTGAAATATGTTTCTTTTCCATGCCGAGAATGTTGTAAATACCAAATTCTCTTTTGCGGCGCTTAATAAGAAAGCTGTGTGTGTAAAAGAGAAAGATGGCGGAAAAAATACCGAGGATGACAACGCCGGTTGAAAGGATAAGACCAAGCTGGGCGCCGCCGTACAGTTTGTTTAACCCTTCGTCATGGGCAAGACTGTACATAATGAAAAACATGGCGATAGAGCCGATACATGTGAGGATATACGGAAAATAAATCTTGCTGTGCTTTTTTATATTTGTCAGAGCCATTCTTGCATATAAAAATTTACGCATGATGAACACCACCTGTCGTCAGTGTTGTCAGTGTATCGGAAATAATCTGATACTGTTCTTCAAGGCAGCGGCGACCTTTGTATATTTCATGGAAAACTTCGCCGTC
>USSL01000107.1 GCA_900557175.1 uncultured Eubacteriales bacterium | reverse complement strand
GGCTTTTTTCATTCAAAAGTTCGATAAAGATCGAACTTTCCTATAAAGTAAAAAAGACTGCCACCCTAAGGTGACAGCCCCTGTATTAAAGCTCAACTTTAACTTTCTGTAAATGCCAAATATCTCTGACATAGTCCTCGATTGTTCTGTCTGATGAAAACTTGCCTGTATTTGCTGTATTAAGAAGTGCCATCTTTGCCCACTGTTTTTTATTTTTGTAAGCTTCATTGACACGTCCGTGTGCATCGGCATAAGAGCGGAAATCTTTTAATGTAAAGTATACATCGGCCTTTTCATAGCCAAGACCATCAAGGAGAGATACATAAATCTCTTTAAACAGCTCTTTGTTACCGCCGGCATAAGTGCCGTCCACAAGCTGCTCAAGTACCTTTCTGATGTCCGCATCACTGTTGTAAATATCTCTCGGATTATAACCGCCGTGAGCCTCATAGCCCATAACCTCGTCAGAACTCATACCGAAAATAAACGCATTATCAGCACCGACCTCCTCAACGATTTCCACGTTGGCGCCGTCCATTGTTCCGAGTGTCACGGCACCGTTTAACATAAACTTCATGTTTCCTGTACCTGAAGCTTCTTTACTTGCCGTTGAAATCTGCTCGGACACATCACTTGCCGCAAAAATAATTTCCGCATTTGAAACTCTGTAGTTTTCAATAAATACAACCTTGATTTTTCCATTAATGGAAGCGTCATTGTTGATGACATCGGCAACAGAATTGATAAGCTTGATTGTCAGCTTGGCACGTCTGTAGCCTGCCGCCGCCTTTGCACCGAAAATGAATGTTGTCGGATAGAAATCCATCGACGGATTTTCTTTAATCTTATTATACAGATACATCACATGAAGAATGTTCATTAACTGACGTTTGTATTCATGAAGACGTTTCACCTGAACATCAAAAATGGAGTCCGGATTCACATCAATACCGTTATGCTCTTTAATATATTTTGCAAGACGCACCTTATTCTCATATTTAATCTGCATAAATTCATCGAGTGCCTTAGAATCATCGGCATATTTTTCAAGGCCTTTAAGCTGAGGCAGATCTGTAATCCATGCGTCTGAGCCAAGTTTTTTTGTCACCCAGTCTGCAAGCAGCGGATTGCCGTGAAGAAGGAATCTTCTCTGTGTAATACCGTTTGTCTTGTTATTAAACTTCTCCGGCATCATTTCATAGAAATCCTTTAACTCGCGGTTTTTAAGAATTTCTGTATGAAGTCTTGCAACACCATTGACAGAAAAGCCTGCAACAATCGCCATATTTGCCATTCTGACCTGTCCTTCATAAAGGATTGCCATATTTCTGATTTTATCATACTGGTTCGGATATTTTTCTTCAACATCAATAAGAAATCTTCTGTTAATCTCCTCGACAATCTGATAAACACGCGGAAGCAGACGCATAAATAAGTCAACCGGCCATTTTTCAAGCGCTTCAGCCATAATTGTATGATTTGTATACGCACAGCACTTTGTCGTCACTTCCCACGCTTCATCCCAGCCAAGTCCTTCCTCATCCATTAAAATACGCATCAGCTCAGGCACTGTGACCGTCGGGTGTGTATCGTTTAACTGGAAGCAGACTTTCTCGTGAAGCTTGCGTATATCATCATGATTTTCCTTATACTTGGCAATCGCTCTCTGAACGCTCGCAGATACAAAGAAATACTGCTGTTTTAACCGGAGTTCTTTGCCGCTGTAATGATTATCATTCGGATAAAGCACTTCAACAATATTTTTAGCAAGGTTCTGCTGCTCGACAGCCTTTAAGTAATCACCTTTATCAAAAGAGCTTAAGTTAAATTCATCCACAGCCTCGGCATCCCATATTCTTAAGGAGTTGACAACATTGTTGCCGTAACCGACAACCGGCATATCATATGGCACAGCACGGACTGCCTGATAGCCATCCTGAATAAAACGGTTGCGTTTTTTCTCATTATCCCATTCAATACGCACATACCCGCCGAATTTAACAATCTGAGCATACTCAGGACGGCGGATTTCAAACGGATTCCCGTATTTTAACCAGTTATCAGGCACTTCAACCTGATAGCCATTCTCGATTTTCTGCTTGAACATACCGTATTTATAACGGATACCACAGCCATATGCCGGATAACCAAGTGTCGAAAGCGACTCGATAAAGCAGGCTGCAAGGCGGCCGAGACCGCCGTTTCCAAGCGCTGCATCCGGTTCTTCATCTTCAATAATATTAAGATCAAGACCGAGTTCTTCAAGTGCTTCTTTCATCTCCTTATGACTGCCGAGATTAAGCATCGTATTTCCGAGGGCGCGCCCCATAAGAAATTCCATTGAAAGATAATATACGGTTTTTACATCCTGCTTCTCATATTCTTTGTGCGTCGCAATCCAGCGGTCGATTACATCGTCCTTTACGGCAAGAGATACAGCCTGAAAAACCTCCTGCGGATTTGCTTCATCCAATGTTTTTCTGAATAAAAGTTTCACATTGGATACAACCTCTTTTTTAAATGCCTCCTTATCAAAGGCTTTTTTTGCCTCTGCCGGCACAGCTTCCTGCTTTTTCATCATTCCAATCTCCTCCTGCGTATCAGCTAAGTTTTTCTACGCCAAGTGTCACCTGTTCACCGTTAATATGCCACTCTTTTGTATATCCTTCTGCACAGTCATAGAAAATAGCTTCGGCTAAAACTTCGGCCTTTAAAATATTTTCATTGGCCTTTGCAATCATTTCAAGCTTTTCATTGCCGGACATGGATACTTTAATGTGATCCATAACCTCAAAATCAGCTTCTTTTCTCATTGTCTGAATTTTTGAAATAAGCTCTCTGACAAAACCTTCTTCAATTAATTCCGGTGTCAGATTTGTATCAAGCACAACTGTAACCTCTCTGTCTGTATCTGATACATAACCTTCTGTCTGCGCCGCGTCGATCAGCAAGTCTTCTTCAAGAAGTACGATCTGCTCGCCGTCCGCATCAAATGTCAGCTGGCCATTTGCCTTTAACTCGCTCATCGCCTTATTGCCGTCCACATTGGACAGATAATTCTTAATCTGACCAAGCTTTTTGCCATACTTAGGACCGACTGTGCGAAGCTGCGGTTTGAAGCTGTATGATGTAAATGCACTCACATCATCTGTAAAATCAACCTTTTTCACATTCAGCTCGTCGGCAATGATTTCCTTGAAAAATTCTGGAAGTTCAAAACCTGCTTTAATGTACATCTGTCCGATCGGCTGTCTGTTTTTAATATTTGCGGCATTTCTGCAGGCACGTCCCTGAACAACAACCTGAAGCACTAAATCCATATCTGCTTCAAGATTCTTGTCAATCCATGCATCATTGACTTCAGGGAAGTCACAAAGATGAATACTTTCCGGTGCGCTCTTATCAATGCTTCTCACAAGATTCTGATAAATATCTTCTGTCATAAACGGAATCATCGGCGCTGCTGCCTTAGAAATTGTCACAAGCGCTGTATAAAGTGTCATATACGCATTAATCTTATCCTGCGGCATACCGTTTGCCCAGAAACGCTCACGGCTTCTTCTGACATACCAGTTACTCATGTCATCGACAAATTCCTGAAGGGCTCTCGCTGCCTCTGGAATCTTGTAATTGCCAAGATTATCATCCACCGCTTTCACAACAGAATTTAACTTAGATAACAGCCATTTATCCATAACCGGAAGCTGATCATAATCTAAAGTATATTTTGTCGCGTCAAAATCATCAATATTTGCATAAAGTACAAAGAACGCATAGGTGTTCCACAATGTACCCATAAATTTACGCTGTCCCTCAACAACAGCTTTACCATGGAAACGGTTTGGAAGCCACGGTGCACTGTTGACATAGAAATACCAGCGGATTGCATCTGCACCATATTTTTCAAGTGCATCAAACGGATCAACCGCATTGCCCTTTGACTTACTCATCTTCTGTCCGTTTTCATCCTGAACATGGCCTAAAACAATAACATTTTTATAAGGCGCTTTATTAAAAATAAGCGTCGAAATTGCAAGCAGTGAGTAGAACCATCCTCTTGTCTGGTCTACAGCCTCTGAAATAAAGTCTGCCGGGAACTGGCTCTCAAAAAGCTCTTTATTTTCAAAAGGATAGTGATGCTGTGCAAATGGCATGGAACCTGAGTCAAACCAGCAGTCAATAACCTCCGGTACTCTGTGCATTTCCTTGCCGCAGTGCGGACACTTAATCGTCACGGCGTCAATATACGGACGGTGAAGCTCGATATCATCCGGGCAGTTATCGGACATTGACTTTAACTCCTCAATGCTGCCGATGGCATGCTGATGACCGCACTCACATTCCCAAATATTGAGCGGTGTCCCCCAGTAACGGTTACGGCTGATACCCCAGTCCTGAACATTTTCAAGCCAGTCGCCGAAACGTCCCTTACCGATACTCTCAGGGATCCAGTTAATTGTATTATTATTTCTGATCAGATCCTCTTTAACGGCTGTCATTTTGATAAACCATGACTCACGCGCATAATAAATCAGCGGCGTATCACAGCGCCAGCAGTGCGGATAGCTGTGCTCAAACTTCGGCGCTGAGAATAAAAGACCTCTCTTATCCAAATCTTCAAGGACTAACGGATCTGCCTTCTTGCAGAAGGTCCCTGCCCAAGGCGTTTCTGCAGTCATCTCACCTTTGCCGTCAACAAGCTGTAAAAACGGCAGGTCGTACTTTCTTCCCACATTGGAGTCATCCTCACCGAAAGCCGGTGCAATATGAACAACACCTGTACCGTCTGTCAATGTAACGTAAGTATCGCATACAACATAGTAAGCTTTTTTATTCAGCTCTGTAAAGCTGTATAAAGGCTCATATTCCTTATATTCAAGGTCTTTGCCCTTATATGTCTCAAGTACCTCAAAATCTTCTCCGAGCACTGTCTGAGCAAGTGCTTCTGCAAGATAATATGTGTAATCGCCCTGTTTTACTTTCACGTAATTTTCATCAGGGTTGACACAAAGCGCCACGTTTGACGGCAATGTCCAAGGTGTTGTTGTCCATGCTAAAATATAAGCGTCCTCACCTTTCACTTTGAAGCGGGCGATTGCTGAACGTTCTTTAACATCCTTATAACCCTGTGCAACCTCATGGCTTGAAAGCGGCGTTCCGCAGCGCGGACAATAAGGCACAATCTTATAGCCTTTATAGAGCAGGCCTTTCTCCCAAATCTGCTTTAATGCCCACCATTCGGACTCAATAAACTCATTGTGATAAGTCACATAAGGCTTCTCCATATCTGCCCAAAAACCGACAGTCCCTGAGAAATCCTCCCACATACCTTTGTATTTCCATACACTTTCCTTACAGTGCTCAATAAACGGCTCAAGACCGTATTCCTCGATCTGCTCCTTGCCGTCAAGGCCGAGCATCTTCTCAACCTCAAGCTCAACCGGAAGCCCGTGTGTGTCCCAGCCGGCTTTACGCGGAACCATATAACCCTTCATTGTCTTATATCTCGGAATCATATCCTTAATAACACGAGTTAAAACATGGCCGATATGCGGCTTGCCGTTGGCTGTCGGCGGACCGTCATAAAATACAAACTCAGGACCTTTTTTCTTTGCTTCAATACTTTTCTCAAAAATATGGTTGTCATTCCAAAACTTTTCAACCTTTTTCTCTCTGTCTACGAAATTCAGATTAGTCGATACCTTTTCGTACATCTCTTTTCCTCCTTCAAAAATTAGCAAATCTAAGAATGAACTTCCTATAAATCAAAAAGCTTCCGCCCTGCAACAGGACGAAAGCTTATCATAACCGGATTCGTTACCACCTATTACAACATACTGACATATGCGTTCTCTTTAACGGAAGAAATCCGGCACAAACTACTGCCGCAGCTGCGGGTTCGCTCATACAACTCCGAAGTGATATTCACCGAATGCCTACTTGTACCAAACTCTCACTGTCTTTGGCTCGCTGTGTCTTTTGGACGGACGGCTACTGTCTTCATCATCGCTTTTGTATTTCTTAATCAAACTTTATCTTAATATATATCGCCCCTCATGTCAACCGTTTCCTTATGTTTATAGCGTTTTGAAAGGGTTTTCCGACTATTTTCCGGCCACTGTATGTGCAATTTTCCCTTTGTCCAAAATTGCTTGCACATATTGTATAATTTCTCATGCCAATTTTTTTAATCTTTGTGAACACTTTTCGTGTAACTCATGGTATTATAATACACGTAAACCCCCCAATACATTATATAGTTTTTTGTTACACCCCATAAGAAACAAAAAATACC
>USSL01000106.1 GCA_900557175.1 uncultured Eubacteriales bacterium | reverse complement strand
TATCGCAAAAGCATCTTATCAAATGCTTAAGCGATACCTTTTTTAATTTTCTTTGTGATCCATACATTTTTTGAAAAATAATGTGACCTCACGGCTTAACTCGTCTTTTGTCATATTTTCAGTAATAAAAACATCTTCTGTCATCCGCGCCTCGCGGCGTCCGCCATCTGAAAAGTAAGCATAAAGTGCATCGCCCTGCATCGTTTTTTCATTATGATTCCGGGATAAAATACTGCCCTCCACTGCTGCCACCTGTATGCCGCCGTCATGAACCGATTCTACAAAGCGCATAAACACTGTCTTTTTCTTTTCATTAATATACGTATACTTTCGTTCATAAACTGTATTCGTCTCAATAAATTTCGGACGCTCCATATAACTGTAAGACGGATAATATCCGAACCAGCCTCTATTTTTAAAGAGGTTATCAAGCATTGTTTTCATAAGGCTGTGACTTCCCGCATAAATTGCCAGTACTGAGCCCATCCTCGAATAATTACGGCAGCACTTATCTATCAGTTCGCGTATAAAATCAAAAAGTATCTGCCCTTCTTTATTTGTAATCTTATATACCCATGCTTCAAAAAAAGCATACGGTTCAGCCTCATAATTTTCAAGAAGCATTATCAAATCTTCCCATCCGCATCGTCTGAAAATATCCTCAGCCGCTTTTCTCACCGGAGGCTCAAGATAGCAAATTTCCTGAAGCGTTTTGTCATAGCGGACATTTGTCCTGCCGTAGCCAATCACTGTCTCATCATGCAGATACCAGCCAAGATACAAGTAAAGGAAATTAAAAAGCTGCGCATTGTCACGCTCATACGTATTCAAAAAGCTTTCACCCAAAATATGCCACTTATCCATAAAGGCATTGATCCGTTCAGATAAAAGCCGCCATGGCACTTTATCTGACTGAAGATTTATCGGCGCCGTACTCAGATTGTAATTCCAAAGCTCAATTTTTGCCGTCACATGCTCAAAATAAAAAGAGCTCTCCTTCACCGGTCCCTCCGGTGCAAGTGCATTTTTGAAGTAAATACGCGCGCCATGCATCGTCTTTTGGCCGCGCACCTGTGTCATCAAAATTTCACGCGGATGACGCCCGTCCTCAATCAGCACATCCTGAAAAACCAATGTAATCGAAAAAGCTGCCGTGTCCGCAACCCGAACGATAAACTCACGATTCTTTATCTTATATGGGATCACTGCCTGTCCGACAACATAATCACAGAATACAGTCAGTCCCTTACGCACATCCTCCGGAAAATCCGCGGCAAATTTCAGAAACGCTTCGCGCTCCCGTTCTGTCATCTGATAATCCATAATTTTCTCCTAAATCTATACTAAATGATATAACTGCTGCCATACTTCGGTCAGAGGAAGACCGACAACATTATTGTAGTCACCGTCAACCGACCTGACAAACACTGCACCAACCCCCTGAATACCATAGGCGCCTGCCTTATCCATCGGTTCCCCTGTGCTTATATACCACTCAATCATATCGTCTGTCAGCGTCTGCATCCAGACAGCCGTCTTTCCGGCAAAATTTTTCTCAAAAACAGTGCCGTCCGCCTTCTGTCCAATCATACACACACCGGTGTAAACGTCATGCCTTCTTCCCGAAAGCAGCCTTAACATATGCTTTGCATCCGGCACATCTTTCGGCTTTCCAAGCACCTTGCCGTCACAGCAGACAACTGTATCTGCGCCAAGGACAACACTCGTTTTCAAATCAAATGCTTCATCTTCAGCTACACGCGCGTAAACGTCCTTCGCCTTAAGTGCTGCTAAAGCTTTCACAACAGCTTCAGGCTCTGCTTCATCCGTCTTTTCCTCGGCTTCAGAAACAAACACCTTAAAATCTATGCCTGCCTGACTTAAAAGTTCTCTCCTTCTCGGCGATGCCGATGCCAGAATAACTTTTCTCATATATAAAGCACCCCTTAATATCGCATAAACTGTATCGGCAGCTTACTGCCAACATTCCATATTTTAGCACATATCAGAGAAAAAAAGTAGTCTATATTTTGATTTATTTCGAAACATGGTATCATCCCGGACGTTAAAAATGGATTTTACTGTACATCACTGTCATTCTTATCTGCCATCTCCGGCATATATGCCCAAAAGCGCTTTGCCATCATTGTCATCTGACACTTTGGATTCAGCCGCTGCCGAATCTCTGTCGTATTAAAATAAGTACGCCAGAGCTTTTCATACATATCTGAATTTTGAACAGACACTTCAGCATTCTTAAAAATAGTATCGTCATATTGAAAAAACTCACAGTCACTGCCGGACTTATGGGTACACGCAAGACGCCGCCCCACGTCACAAATCATAAATGTCTCATTTGGATAACGCTTTGAAAAATGCCATGCCATCTGACGAAGCTGCTGATGCTTCGGGCGGATTTTCGCAGCTAAAAGTGTCTGTCCCGAAATTGTCACACATTCAAACCGCAAAAAGCCATAGAGATGGTCGCTTTCTCTTGAAACCTTTCTTGAAAGCTGCATCACAAGGCGTATCTCCAGCTCATTCAGCGCATCCATCACCTTATTGCCATAAAAAAGCCCATAAACAATAAAACGGTAAATCGCCTCCGCTTTACTTTCGTCAGCCGCACAGGACGCATAAAATATCGTCCAGAAAGCACGCTCGGAAATCTTTTTCTTCACTGCTTCTGCAACAGCTTCGGCATGTTTTGTATCTGTTGGCACTACTTTATATTCTGAAAAAAGTGCTGTCTGTCTGTTTTCATCCGAAATAAGCTGCACACCGATATCATGCAGGCCGTACCGGCTGGTATAAGCCTCATAGACAGCACTTAAAATTCCCTCGAAACTATCCTCACACAATAAAATCCGTTTAATTTTCATGGTGTTCCTCCCCAGTCATCAAACAGTGAAAGCTGCCTGTAGCTTCCTGCCGCCTCCCGAAGCGGCGCCGGAAGCCTGTCTTTAAAATCTATCATATTTCTTGTAATATAATCCTCATCAAGCTTGACCGGATAAAACTGCCGTCCCTTACACGTAATAAAATAAACGGCACGCTTAAGAACGATACCAAGCTTTTTTAAATCATCAAAATCAAGCGCCGCAAACCGCCTTGCCTTACATATACGCCGCGCAGACTGCACGCCGATTCCCGGCACCCGCAGCAGCATCTTATAGTCTGCTTTGTTGACTTCCACCGGGAAATGCTCAAGATGGCGAATCGCCCAGTCGCACTTCGGATCCATCACTCTGTTAAAATTTGGGCGTTCTTTATCCAAAAGCTCATCCGCGGTAAAACCGTAAAATCTCAAAAGCCAGTCAGCCTGATACAGACGGTGTTCACGAAGCAGCGGCGGCTTTGTATCCGGCGACGGCAGACGGCTGTCCTCGTTGAGGGCAATATAAGCCGAATAAAAAACGCGCCGCATCTCAAACCGCCTGTAGAGCGATTCACTGACCGATATAATCTCATAATCCGACTCCCCTGTGGCGCCGATAATCATCTGCGTGCTCTGACCTGCCGGCACAAAATACCTGCTGCCTGAAGGCATCAATGCGCTCCCTGATGTCTCTTGCAAAAAAGCCTTTGATGGCGCAGGCTGTTGTTTTTCACTGCGGCCTGAAATGATGTCTCTGCCGGACGAACCCAAAAGCTGCGGCATCAAAGGCCGGAGTCTGGCGCCACACTCTGCGAGCATCAGCTTATCGGAGGCAATTTGGTTTTGTATATGACGCATCGGCGTCAATATATTCTGTCTTGACTTTGCAGGCGCCAGTGTGCGAAGACCCTCCGCTGTCGGAAGTTCAAGATTACAGCTCACTCTGTCAGCAATATAGCCAATCTTTTCAACAAGCAGTGTATCTGCTCCCGGAATCAGTTTCACATGAATATATCCGCAGAAATGATACTTTTCTAATCCGGCGTATGAATGACACCTGAACTTAAAAACAGACCTTCAATATAATTGCGCCTGTAAAACTCCATCGTCAGCGTGCATATCTCCTCCGGCGTAAAGGTTGCCCTCGGCACATCATTGCTCACCCTGCTGATACAGTAACGGCAGTCATAACAGCAGTCGTTGGACATAAGGATCTTAAGCAGAGATATACAGCGGCCGTCCCCCGAAAAAGCATGGCAGATGCCCGATCGGTGGCCGTTGCCCATCCCCTTGCCGTCATTTGTCCTTTCAGATCCCGATGATGTACATGATACATCATACTTAGCCGCATCCGACAATATCTCTAACTTTTCCTCCAGTGTCATCGCCCACTGCACTGTCGTCCTTTTCATCTTGATTCGCCTCATTTCTATCGAATATATGTTCTATTTTTATTATATCAGAACATACGTTCATTGTAAAGAGAAACTATCTTTTTATTGTGACAAATATGCATCACTGCTATAATAGGCGTATAAATAAATGACACATTTTGAATTTATTTTTAAATTTACACACTATTATTGGAGGGAAAGATTTGAAATATATTTTCAGTATTAAAAATGTCCATATGTATTGTTATCTTCTTACTATAAAAGACGAGAAAAACACATATAAAGCTATCGTTGAATCGGCTCCTTTAGAAAAAGAAACGATGTTAATATGGTTGGAGGATTTTAATTTTCCATCATACGAAATTGATACTATAAAAGGAGAAATCGAAAAATATTTTGCCATGAAAAATACATATTGCATTTTTGAATCCGGGAAAAGAATATAAAAAGTTACAAAATAAGGGTGAATGTCCCTGTTGAAGACTTTCACCCTTACTGATTATAAATACTATTTGTAATTTTTCTTTTCCGCCGATACGTTTTTAGAACTGCACATCTTCCCGTCCTTTAAAATATTCCACAGCGCTTTCCCCGTCCTGATGCATCTGATTTTTCAGCGCTTCAATCGTATCAAATTTCATCTCCGGACGCTGATAATGATAAAGCATGACTTCGATATCTCTGCCGTATAAATCGTCGTTAAAATCATACACATACGTTTCAACGCGGCGGCTGCCGTTATCTGCCACCGTCGGATTGCAGCCGATATTTGTCACTGACGGATATACTTTATTATATACCTTTGTTTTTGATACATAAACGCCATTTGGCGGCAAAAGCTTGATTGACGGCGTTACAATATTGGCTGTCGGCATTCCGATTGTTCTGCCGATGCGCCGGCCGTGAATCACCTCGCCGTAAATCATAAACGGTCTTCCGAGGAATTTATTGGCCGTCTCAATATCACCCGCTGCGAGCATTTTCCGTATAAGCGTAGCGCCGATTTCCCGTGTCTGCGCCTCAGAATTGCCGTCAGTGTCTGCCGGAATTGTATCACATATTTTACGGCATATGTCTGCCTTATAACCAAGCAGCGGCGACATACTTTCAAGAAGTACTGTATCGCCCATCCGCTTTCTTCCAAATCTAAAATCCTCACCGACAACGACAAAGCGGGCGCCAAGCTCATCTACAAGCACATTTTTCACAAAATCCGCCGGTTCCATTGCCGCCGTCTCTTTTGTAAAAGGATATTCAATAAGAACATCCACACCGAGACGTTCGGCAATCATGCGCCGCTCCTCATAAGTATAAATCAGATTTTGCTCCTTATCACCAAAAAGGCTGTTTGGATGATAGTCAAAAGTAAATACAACTGAGAGCATTCCTTTTGATTTATAATGATTAATCTGATTAATCAGCACCTGATGTCCTCTGTGAAGTCCGTCAAACTTGCCGAGCGCCACCGCTGTATTTGTTAATTTAAAATCCTTTGTCCCTGAAATGTAAATCATGGCAACCGACTCCTACAAAAACATTTTAACTGTCTTAAACAGTTTCTTCTTTTCTGAATACGCATAAATGGCGATAAAACAGCCGTCAACATCATACACACGAAACCAGCTGCCGTCAGAAAGCACCGGCGCTGTTTTTGATTCACAGACAGCCTGAGACTCCGTAAGCATTTCCACATCAGAAACTGCCAGTGGATTGCCGTTATGTAAAAGGCGGCTGGCCGTATCCTTTACACGCACTGCCGGATATTCTAAAAGCATATCATCAACAGCAATCACATGTGCCTTTATATCGTCTGCAGCAGCAAGCGTTTCGATTTCCGATAATGTAAGTGCCGAAGAAAGTTCAAAGCGGCCGACTTTAAGGCGCACAAGCGATGCCATACAGCCGCCTGTGCCCAGACGCTCACCGATATCATGGCAGAGTGTCCGTATATAGGTTCCCTTTGAACAGTGGACACGCATTGTCACATCAATTGTCCCACACGTCTTATTTTCATTAATATCACTGATTGTAATATCAAAAATATGCACCCGGCGGGCG
>USSL01000105.1 GCA_900557175.1 uncultured Eubacteriales bacterium | reverse complement strand
GTCTCTTAAAATCGTTACGCGGTCACTGATGCTCATAATCTCGCTCATGCGGTGTGTAATAATAATAATCGCATGTCCCTCGCTCTTTAACTTTCTTAATACATCAAAAAACTGCTCTGTCTCTGCCGGTGTAAGAACACCTGTCGGTTCATCCAGTATGAGAAGCTCGACATCTCTGTAAAGTGCTTTTAAAATCTCGACACGCTGCTGCTGTCCAACAGAAAGCGAATTAATTTTTGCATCAGGCTCCACCTGAAGACCATACTTTTCAGAAAGTGCCAAAAGTCTCTCTTTTGCCGCTTTTCTATCAACAAAAACGCCTGTCCCCTTAAGTCCGAGAACAACATTATCGAGCACGCTCATTTTATTTACAAGAGAAAAGTGCTGATGCACCATGCCAATGCCCTCGGCAATAGCATCCTTCGGAGAGGCAAAATGAACCTTTTTGCCCTTCCACAAAACTTCACCCGAATCTGCAGCGTAAATACCGAAAAGAATATTCATCAATGTCGTTTTGCCCGCGCCGTTTTCTCCGAGAAGCGCGTGAATCTCTCCCTTTTCAACCGATAAGTCAACCTCCTCGTTGGCATAAACGCCTGAAAAGGCCTTGCTGATATGTTTCATCTCCAAAATTCCCATACCGAAGTCTCCTTTAAAGCAGACAGGGGCGATACGTCTTCTCCGCTACCGTCCCTGTCAAAATTCCGTGTATTCTTTAACTGCCGCAGACCGCCGTGCTTCCTGCAAGAGCAGTTCATCTTTATTTTTACTGTGCCTGTCTGTCTGATGTATCACATGGTACTGTGAACTCGCCGGACTGAATTGCAGCAATCTTGTCATCTAAAAGCTGTTTTACATCTGCAGGAATCTTATCTTCAAGCTCAGGATTGTAAACAAGCTCAACAATGCCTTCAGCCATACCAAGCTGCTTTACAGTACCTTCAAATTTGCCGTCGATAATATCGGAAACGGCTGTTTTGATTAACTGAGGTACGTTATAAACTGCAGAAGTTAAAACGCTTGTCGGTGCAAGTGAGCTCTGATCGTAAGAGTCGCCTGTTGAGAAAAGACCTGCGTCTGCAGCCGCATTAATCGCACCTGTACCGGATTCATTTGCACAGTGGCCAATCACATCTGCGCCCTGATCGATCATCGCCTGAGCAGCTTCTTTTGCAAGTGCTGTATCTGTAAATGAACCTGTCCATGCAGACTGATATTTAATATCAGGATTTACAGACTTTGCACCGTCCTCATAGCCGTTCATAATCTTCACTAATGAAGCGCCCTGAACCGGTCCGATAAAACCAATGTTTCCTGTCTCTGACATACTTGCTGCGAGCATACCCTGTAAGTAGCCTGTCTCCTCACACTTCATTACATAGGAAGCAACATTTTCTGCTGAAGCCTCTGCCTCAATACAGATAAACTTTGTATCCGGATATAATTCACCGACTTCAAGTGCCGGATCTCCGAACTGGAAACCATGACCGATAACAACATCATAGCCGTTTGCCGCATAGTCTGTAAAAGTTGCAACCATATCTGCCGCCTGAACATTCTCACTGTAAGCAATCTCACAGCCGAGATCTTTTTCAACAAGTAAAAGACCGTCGTAAGCTGACTGGCACCAGCCCATATCGTTCTTAGCACCTGTCATACAGAGGGCTACTTTAAGACCGTCGCCTGTGCTGTCACCGTCCGCTGCTTCGCCGTCACCGGCTTCTGATGCCGCCGGTTTTGTATCTGTTTCTACATTTTCTGTTCCCTTGTTTCCACAGCCTGCTAACATACCGGCTGTCAATGTAAGACCTAACATTAATGCAACTGCTTTTTTCATTTTGTTCTCTCCTTAAACATAAATCGTTTTTCGTTTGTATACGTTCATTATAGTGAACACCTTGTTTTTTGTCAATCACCTTTGTAATTTTTCTTTCTTTTTGTTCTTCATTTTTTCCTTTTTTTACAATGTTTTACAGCATTTTTGACAAAAGCGCCCACATTTAAAAAAGAGCGGCGCGCCTTTATTGACAAGCGTTCATATTTATGATATATCTTTTAAATAACGATTCACTACATTGAATATAGTTTCACTGTGCTGAATATAGCTTCAATTCAATAAATATCAAATTGAGGAGTGTTACGAATGTCAGAACTTAATTTAGCGCGTATCGGCAGCCTTTTAAAAACAAGACGTATTGATATGGGACTTTCTATCCGGGAGCTTTCCGCCAAATCAGGCGTTGCCGCCGGCACAATCAGCCAGATTGAAACCGGAAAGACATCACCAAATCTCGTGAGCGTTTATTCCCTCTGCGAGACATTAAATTTTCCGATTTCCGCGCTTTTCCTTGAAGACAACAGCGACAGAATTAAACTCATCCGCAAAGATGAGCGGTTTTCATTTACACGAAATACGAGCAACGGACAGACAATTACAGAGTCGCTCATCACAAAAGGCGATACAAAGATGTGGGGCGGTGTCGTTGATATGCCTCCAAACACCGATTCCGGTGACTATTATTATCATGAAGGCGAAGAATTTGTCTTTGTTCTTGACGGACAAGTGACATTTATGCTTGAGGGCGCACCGGATTACTGCCTTAATCCCGGCGACACGCTCTATTATCCAAATGAAATCGGCCACCGTTGGGAAAACGCAAGCGATACTCCGGCCAAATTTTTAATCGTATCAACATCAGAATTTAAAAACAGCAGTGAGGACTAAGCCTTACTGCTGTTTTTTCAAAGTCTTTTATGCAAAACTGCTTTTACGAAGCAGCCGCCGTCAGCTCTTAATTTCTCTTGTAAAACCTTCTCCCAATATCTGCCCGGCTTCTGTGACAACAACAAAAGCATCCGGATCAACCTCATAAACAATAGATTTCAGCCGGGCGAACTGATGACGGCGCACTGCACACATGAGAATATCACAGCTTTCCTTCCTATAACCGCCTTCACCTTTGATATATGTCACACCGCGTCCCAAATCTTCCATAACCTTCTCTCCAATATCCCGGCTTGCTTTTGAGACAACCATTACCATACTGCCTCTATCCACACCGTAAATAATGCTGTCCACAAGCTTTGTTGTACAGAATAATGAAATCACACCGAAAAGTCCGGCTTCAAAGTTATCAAACACAAGAATCGACGCCGCAATGATGACGCCATCAATGATAAGCATTGCCCGCCCGATAGACAGATGCGGAAATTTTCTCTGTATAAGATAGGACATAATGTCCGTACCCCCGGTCGTAGAACCACGAAGAAAAATAAGCGCCACGCCCGCACCGACCAAAACGCCGCCGTACACTGAGCCTAAGAGCCTGTCTCCTGTATAAACCGGAAAGAGAGGCGCCACAACCCAGTCCAGCATAATTGTATTAAAAATCAGCGTCTTTATTGTTTTCAGCGCAAAACTGTGCCCAAGATACATAAACGCCAGCACAAGCAGCGGAATATTAATGGCAAGATTTAAGGCGCCAATCGGCAGTCCTGTCACATAGTTAATAAGTACCGCAATGGCTGATGCACCGCCCGGCGCAATATTTGCCGGCTCGATAAAGCATATAAGTCCAATCGCAAATATAAAAGAACCAATAATATCCGCACCGATATCTAATGTTATATTTTTTATCTTTTTCTGTCTGACTGTTAATTGTTTTTGTTTCATCCCGTACCTCCCAAAATCACCCAATCACGTCGTGGTTAATCTGACGGTAGAACATTTCTCTCACTGCACAAACGTCCGTTGTCTGTCCAAGTATCCACATCATTTTTGTGACTACCGTCTCCGTCGTCATATCATAAGCTTCCAAAAGCCCGAATTTCTCCTTGATTGTATAGCCCACCTTATAAACCTCCATATCACTGCCCTCATAAGGCACCTGTGTGGACATAACGACAATCTTTCCCAATGACGTCCAGCGCCTGATTGCTTTCATAAAGCTGTCATTTTCATCACACGGGACGCCGCCGACACCGAAGCTTTCAATAATTACGGCATCATAATCATCCTTAATATAATCAAAAATATCCGGTTTCATTCCGGGAATAAGCTTCATCAGCAAAATTCTTTCATTCAGGCAATGATAAAAGTCCGGCTTTTCCCTGTGTACTTCATCCTTAATATACCGGATAATTTTATTATTTCTTATGACAGCAATATCTGGAAAATTAATGCTTGAAAAGGCATTAAAGCTTTGGGAACGGCTCTTTCGCGCCCGCGTTCCGCAAATGACATGACCGTCAAAAATAATATTAACGCCCCATGACGCATCATCCGCCGCATATAAAAAGCTGTCATACAGATTTCTCTTGGCATCCGTCACTTCCTTATCGATTGGGCGCTGTGAACCTGTCAGAATGACAGGCTTCGGGCTGTTTTGTATAAGATAGGATAAAGCCGCCGCCGTATACGACATCGTATCTGTACCGTGCAGCACAATAAAGCCGTCATAGCTGTCGTAATTTTCTTCAATCGCAGCCGCAATCTTTACCCAGTGGCGCGGCATCATATTTGTACTGTCAATGTTAAAAAGCTGCAGCGTATCAACCGCACACAGTTCATAAACCGACGGTACAAACTGTAAAATTTCCTGCGAGCCAAGCTGCGGCTCTAATCCCTGTCCGTTGCTCTGCGAGGCAATCGTGCCTCCGGTTGCAATCAATAATATTTTTTTCATATTCGCAAACTCCTGATATTTTCAATTCTCACTTATGTTCATTATACCACGTGCGCAGGAAAGCAAGCGCCCGAAGGGCATTTGCTTTGCAAGCCGTGGATTGCCGGTATAATCGTCACGGACGTGACGGCAAGCTGACTTCGTCAGCTTGGATTGCACTCTGTGCAATCATTATACCATAAAATAAGCGGATAAGCCCGGTGCATGTTAAATTTTGCACCGGCTATCCGCCATTTTTTATTTTAGTATATTAAAACCGGTGTACCGATTTCAATATTTTCATAAATTGCCTGAACATTGCTGTACGGCGTATTCACACAGCCATGTGAACCGTTATAGTAATAAATAGAACCGCCAAAAGAGCTTCTCCAGCTTGCGTCATGGACGCCGTACATATTTCCGATAAAAGGCAGCCAGTAGGATACCTTCGATTCGTACGAATCATCCGGATTCGCACCGATTAACGTCTGATTTCTCAATTTGTTTAAAAGCTTATAGGCACCGGCCGGCGTCCCATGGCCTTCGCTGACGTTACCTGTCACAACATCGGTTTCTACAATCACCTTACCATTTTTATAAAACCACATATACTGGTCTGAAAGACTTATCTCAAGATATGTATCGCCAATCTGATTGCCCTCCCATGTCGGCGCCGTCGCATCATAAGTTACTTCTCTTGTCACATCTTTGCCGGCCTTAAGCTCCTCAATGATTTTTTCTGTTTCTGTCTCTGCCGCAATGGAAAAGCCAAGAGAACCTGAAAGTGATACAACATTGCCGCCGGTTGTCTTAAAATCATGGGGCTTTCCGTATGTCTCATACTTTTCCTCCATCGCCTCCATATATTTCTTGACCTTATCTTTATCAATTTCAATAGTACCGTCTTCTGTCTGCTTCAGAAATCTTTCCGAAACTGATGAATCAATGACCTCTTTCTCAGGTCCGATATTCAGCGTAATCGTTGCCTTCGTCAATTTTTTAATCGGCTCTGTCTTTTTCTTAAAATCTTCAGAATCAACCGTCACCTCAGGCTTTGTATAACAGTCAGCCGCATCAATGTCAAGACGCACCTCACCGGCCTTGATGGCATTGCCGACAGCCTCTGACAGCTTTTTAAAATCAATCTGGTTGCCTTCAACCTCAGGAATAATTTTAACGCCGTCACTAAAATCGACATAAGCATTCTGAGGCTCCACAATATCTTTCGTCATACAATCAAGCGCTTCTAACGCCTTATTAAGCTTATCCTCGTCATAACCATGACCGCCTGAAACTGTATAAAAATTTGTGTCCGATAAATTAAAAAGCCATTGCCATGCACCCTGCTGCTTTTTAATATCTGAAATGCCTTCAAATACAATCTTGTGGCCGATATCAGCGCCTTTGAGCACTTCACTGTCACCGCCCCGCTTAATGATTCTGAATGTATAGTCGCTGTGATAAGCTTCCAGAGCACGTTCAGCCTCATCTGCCGTTTTATTTGAAAAATTCATACCATTAATATATGTTCCGGGGTAAAATCTATCCATATAATAAATTGAAATCATCATATATGCCACAAACACAATCATCAGCGGTATACCGACAATAAGCGCACATGCAATGATTCTTTTCTTACGTTTCGTCATCTATATAACCTGCCTTAATCCTATACA
>USSL01000104.1 GCA_900557175.1 uncultured Eubacteriales bacterium | reverse complement strand
GCATTTCTGAAAACGAAAAAGTTATGTCCGAGAAGCTCCATCTGTATACATGCTTCTTCAACATCCATCGGTTTCATCGCAAAATGCTTTGTTCTCACAATCTTTACTGCATGTTCTTCTTCCGCATCCAAATCTAAAAATTCCTTTTGGAAATTCGAAGCCGCGTGCTGTTGATTGACAAGTCTTGTTTTATATCTGCGCATCTGACGTTCAATCACTTCCTCAACTAAGTCAATCGAAACATACATATCGTCACAAGACTGCTCGGCGCGGATAATGCTGCCTTTCACAGGAATGGTAACCTCAATTTTCTGTCTTAACTTCTCAACGCTCAGTGTTACGATAACCTCTGTATCCTCACTTAAATACTTGCCAAGCTTTCCGAGCTTATCATAAATCGCGTCCTTTAATCCCTGTGTAACCTCAATATTCTTTCCGCTGATAATATAACGCATAGAACCCACTCCTTTGCAGATTGATTATCAAAACAATTCGTTTTTGATATTTTTAATTATATCAATATTCCACCGTTATTTCAAGTCAATTCACATAGTTTTCAAAATATTTCTTTTTAATTTGTTTTTTTTCATAAAAACACTATAAATTTTTTATATTTTTTTCCATTATCAAAAACCAAAAAAGTCAATGGTTTTTCGATATTTTTTTGACAAAATATGTCGATTCTGCGTTATTAACAAAACATATATTTGCTTTTCACCTTTTAGGTTATCCACGAAATGGGGATAAATACTTTGTGGATAATGTGGATAACTTTGTGTATAAGTCGATTTTATTGTAATTTCGACCTTTTTCGCCTGTGGATAACACGGGAATATCCTATTTCAGCCGACATTTTATGTGAAATTGCTTATGTAAACTCATGTCGATTTTTTGTGCAAACCGCACAAATTGACATAAATCGCGGTTTTATGATACGTCTGTACCATGCTTTCCTTTTGTATCTTATATTAACAAATTCTTCTCAAATACTCCTAAAAAAATAACAGCCGGACTTTAAAAGTCCGGCTGTCTGCCTTAAATCACCCGATTAATCTGCATCGGTGTTCTGTAATTTACATTTGAAATAATAATACCTGTTGCCGGTGTACTTGCATGGATAATCTTTCCATCTCCGATATAAAGCGCGACATGACCTGCATAGCCGCCATCACCATAGAATACTAAATCTCCCGGCTTAATCTCTGACATAGAAACTGAACGTCCATTCAGTCTCTGAGCATCGGCTGTACGGTTAAGGCGAATACCGAAGTTTAAGTATACCTGCTGTGTGAAGCCTGAACAGTCAACGCCTGTGTTTAAATCGTTGCCGCCCCATACGTAAGGATTGCCTTCAAACTGGAGTGCAAACTTAACAACGGCTTCACCTGTTGTCTCACCGGAACCCGGATTTGGATTTGTTGTTGTAAGGTATTCACTCTTAATATAACCTGTGCTGTTACCATACTTGATTTTGCTCCAGCCGTTATTGCCGATACCGGTTCTTGTGACACTGCCGTGTTTTACAAGAGAGCCGATGACATCATAGTTTGTGCCAGGACCTTTACGGATGTTCACACCGTCTGTTGCCCATACAGCTTCATTGACTTCTTTATATGTATCATCGCCCGGATTCTCCTCCGATGTCTCATTTCCTGTAATTGTAATATACTGGGCAGATACATAGCCTGTAAGGTTTTTGCTGTTGGCCTTCACCTTATACCAGCCGCCCTTTGTCTCCTGGATTGTTACCGTTTCATTCTTAGACAATGAACCGATGACAGCATAATTTGTGCCTGCGCCTTTTCTTACGTTGAGCGCATATGTATTACATTTACCGGTCTTTCCGTTATTTTCTGCTGATGAATTATTATTATTCTCGTCCGATGGCTGATCTGACGGCTTTTCGTCTGTCAGTGTAATATATTCAGCGAAAACATAGCCTGTCACTGTACGTCCGTTTAATGTCGCCTTAATCTTATACCAGTCGCCCTCTGTCGCTGTAATTTCTACAACTGTATTTTTAGAAAGTGAACCAATGACTGAAGAAGAAGTTGTTGCCTTGCTTCGTACATTCAGGGCTGTTACATTACATCTGCCGTTCTTGCCTGTGGCTTCCGGTGCTGTATCATCATTATTTTCTGAAGATGAATTATCCTCACCGATTGTAATATACTGTGCAAAGACATAACCTGTCACGCCGTTGACTTTAATTTTATACCATTCGCCCTCTGAACCAAGGACTTCAACCTTATCACCTTTTCTTAAAAGACCACATACAGAAGTCGTTGTGCCTGCACCTTTTCTTATATTCAGCACATCAACATTACATATGCCTGTCTTTCCTGAAACTTCGCTGCCGGAATCTGCATTTGAATCTGAGCCGCCGGAAGCACTGCCAACAGTAATATACTCGGCAAAGACATAGCCTGTCTTTGTACCGGCCTGGATTTTATACCACTTACCTTCTGTCGCAAGAATCGAAACAGAAGTGCCCTCTCTTAAAGAGCCGATGCATCTTGTCGATGTACCCGCACCTTCGCGGAGATTTAATACAGATACATTCACTGTGCCTTTCTTTCCTGAAGCATCTTCTGTCTGACTGCCGTTCACGGAAACATACTGGGCTGAAACATAGCCTGTCGTACCATTAATATCAACCTTATACCAGTCGCCCTCCGTTGCCAGAATTGTCAGCTTTGTGCCTTTGCTGATTGTTGTAATTCTGTTATAGTCTGTGGACGGGCCGGTTCTCACATTAAGTGCACTTGTGTTGACTGTTCCCGTTGTTGCCGCATATATTGACAATGTATTGAAGTTGTTAAAACTCAAACCACCGATAAGTGCCAAAGTCAGGGCAACCGAACAGGCAGTTTTGCGTGTAAATCTGCTTAATTTCACCATTTTCCTACTTCACCATTTCCTCTACGTTTATTACAAATTTGTTACAAATTCATTATATCAGCGTTAAAGAGCCTTGTCAACCGCGTTTTAACCGTTTTTACGGATCTTTCCATCTGTAATTGTAATTTTTCCAAGCTTCAGAAGACGTCCGACAGCACGCTTAAACGCCGCCTTGCTCATCCCCGTCTCCCGCTCGATAACTTCCGGCGTTGCTTTTTCTGTAAACGGAAGCACACCGCAGTAGCTGTCCAAAAGGTCGGAAATTTTCGCTGCATCAATATCCATCTGAATATAAGCCTTTTCCTGAAGACTTAACTCCAGCTTACCATCCTCGCGGACACGCGCCACACGGGCACATACCCTGTCACCGACATGGCAGCTTGTATGAAGATTCTTCTTCGGAATCATACCATGATAAAGATTATTCACTGCAACAAATGCGCCCAATGTTTCATGAAGCTGATAAATCGTTCCTTCAACCATATCGTCTTTATGATAATCATGCTCTGTTGTCAGATACTCATATACCCGCATTGTCGCACAAAGCCGTCCGCTCTTATCAATATAGAGCGCCACAAGATAGCTTTTTCCCGGAAATACCTTTGTCGTCTGCTCTTTAAATGGAAGAAATAAATCTTTTTCAAGCCCCCAGTCTAAAAAAGCACCGATTGCTGTCACTTCCTTCACTTCAAGCGCTTTGATTTCACCGAGCACAAGCTTAGGCTCTCTTGTCGTCGCAATAAGCCGGTCATCTGAGTCACGGTAAATAAATACTTCAACCTTGCTTCCGATATCGCTGCCCTCAGGCACATATTTTATAGGAAGAAGTACACCTTCCTTTTCTGAAATATCATCTCTTAAATAAACGCCAAATGTTTTCTTTTTAAAAATTTCTAATACTTGCTTTTTTCCTAATTCAATCATCGTCTTATCCGTCCTCTCTTAACTTTCTACGGTATATAAAATACTGACCGAAGGCTTTTGGGTTTATAGGACAGCCTAAAGGACTTTCCTATAAATTAAAAAAGGCATTCTATCATCTGATAAAATGCCTCTCAACTGGGCTGGCAGGATTCGAACCTGCAAATGCTGGAGTCAGAGTCCAGTGCCTTGCCGTTTGGCGACAGCCCATTACCTGTTGACAAAATGTATTATATACTATTGTTTCAATTTTGGCAAGCCCTTTTTTTAATTTTTTTTATTTTTTTTAAACAATTAGAAAAATTAAGACACAGCGGCCGGCAAGACCGCCGCATCCGTGCCTCTAAACGTAGCTGTTTTCCATAGTGATCACACATTCACACCGCTCATCAAATGCCTTAACCTGATCGATGATATCAAACATTAGTTTATCCCTCTGACGTACAGAATATGCATGAGGCACAACAACATCAAAAATAAGATTAATCTGTTCCTCACCGTTGACCATTCTGAAATCGTGCATCGATACTTTTTCATCAAGCGCCTTAAGAATTTCGTTCACTTGTCTTCTGTATTTGACAACATGCTCATCATCAACGTCAATCGGATCCATATGTATGACAAGAAAAACACCGGTCTTTTTTGTGACCTCGCGCTCTATTTTATCAATAAGCTCATGGGTTTCCTCCATACCCGCAGTGTTTGACACTTCTGCGTGAAGTGTTGCCATCGAGTGCGTCGGCCCATAATTATGGATAATCATATCATGGCTGCCTAAAATGCCGTCATAGCTCTCCACAAGACTTTTAATCTGCTTTACCATATCCGGATCTCCGGCCTCACCAAGCAGCGGTTTTAACGTATCTTTCGCAATATTAATACCGGCCCATATAACGACAAGCGCCACCAAAAAACCAATAATGCCGTCGATATTCAGGCCAAACACTCTGAATATAAGAAGGGATACAATCGTTGCTGACGTTGTAAGCACATCGCCCATAGCATCTGCCGCCGTTGCCAGCATGACCGTCGAGTTAATCCGTTTGCCGAGCTTCCTGTTAAAAAGGCCGAGCCATATTTTAACACCGACAGAAAGTATAAGAATCACAAACGCTATGATATTAAAATTCAGTACATGCGGATGAAGAATTTTACCGAACGCACTTTTGGCACATGAAAAGCCGACCTGAACAACCAAAAAGGCAACAATAAAGGCTGCGATATATTCATATCTGCCGTGACCGAAAGGATGCTCATCGTCCGGCGGACGGTTTGCCAGCTTTGCTCCGACAAGCGAAATTATCGAAGACACGGCGTCGGTCATATTGTTGAAGGCATCTGCCAAAACGGCGATAGAACCTGCCAAAAGCCCAATCACTGCTTTTGCCGCAAATAAAAGCACATTGGCCGCAATACCGACAATCCCGGCAAAAATACCATAATTTTCGCGCACCTGTCCGTCATCTGTATTTTTATAATCTTTTACAAATAATTTTACAAGAAAATCTGTCATCTGCTCACCCTGCCTCATAGAAACAGCCTGAGCGGTATACCGCTCAGGCCTATTGTCTGCACTGCACGAACTGCGCTGTCCCAGTTCTGATATTCTTTATTATATCGTTCCATCTTTGACTGTCAATACCCTGTCAGAAACTTTTTCCACAAAAGGCATATCATGGCTTATAATAAGAATGCCCATATCATCTGCCGCCAAAGCTTTAATAATCTTTACCATCTCCTCTGTCGTCTGAGGATCAAGTGCTGCTGTCGGCTCATCAAAGCATAAAAGCTTTGGATTTAAAACACATGCCCGCGCAATCGCCGCGCGCTGCTTCTGTCCGCCCGAAAGCTCAAACGGCCGCTGACCTGCTTTCTTTTCAAGTCCGAGCGTCTTAAGCATTGACATTCCGACTTCCCGCGCCTGCGGCTTTGGCATTTTCCGGACATCAATAAGCGCCGCCGTCACATTTTCCAAAACTGTCATATGAGGAAATAAATGATAGCTCTGAAAAACCATGCCGAGCTTTTTGCGAATTTCAAAGAGCTCATTTTTTCCGGCATAACTCATCATGCCGTCGGTTTCTTTACATATGTAATCGCCATCAATTTCTATACTCCCTTTATCAGCCTTCTCAAGTCCTGTAATACAACGGACAATTGTTGTCTTGCCGGCGCCGGACTGGCCGAGCAGTGATACAATCTCACCCTCCTGAACCGTAAAGCTTATATTTTTTAATACCGGGGTGCCCTTAAAGCTTTTACAGAGCCCGTCAACTTTTAAAAGCATCTTCATTACTCCTCATAATAAACTTTCTTTTCCGCCATATTTAAAAGCTTCGTAATAACCGCTGTAATGACGAGATAAATAATACCTACAACAATATATGGTGCAATTGTGACATCCCTTGTGGAAATACTTCGCGCGATTTTAAAGATTTCCGCCAATCCAAGAGCGTACACAAGGGATGTATCCTTAACAAGCGTAATAATTTCATTGCCAATCGACGGCAGCGTCCGCTTAATCACCTGCGGCAGCACAATTTTTAAATTCAGCTGCCAGCCCTTATATCCCAAAAGCCGTGCCGCCTCAATCTGTCCCCGCTCTACAGACTGG
>USSL01000103.1 GCA_900557175.1 uncultured Eubacteriales bacterium | reverse complement strand
GACGCTATGTGTGCATGGGCTGTGGCTATGAATATATTCCTGAGCTTGGCGATGAGGATGGAGAGATTCGCCCGGGCACATCATTTAAGGAATTGCCGGAAGAATGGACATGTCCGGACTGCGGCGAAGAAAAAGTAAACTTCATTCCGTCATCAAACTAAGCAAGAAACAGGAGGTAAAAAGATGAGCTGTGTAAGAAAAGTAACGGAAGATTTATATTGGGTTGGCGCCAATGATAAGCGCACACACCTTTTTGAAAATATTCACCCGATTGAACGTGGTGTATCCTATAATTCTTATTTATTAATGGATAAGAAGAAAGTCCTTTTTGATACTGTAGACTGGTCTGTATGCAGAGAGTTTCTTAAAAATGTTGAGGAAGTGCTCGATGGTGCACCGCTGGATTATCTTGTAATTAATCATATGGAGCCGGATCATGCAGCCTCGATGGAGGAAGTGCTTCTCCGTTATCCGAAGTGTAAGGTGATCAGTAATGAAAAGTCATTTATGTTTATGCACCAGTTCGGTTTCAATGTTGAAGGACGCAAGGAAGAAGTTAAAGAAGGAGATACAAAATGCTTCGGCGCCCATACAGTGACGTTTGTCGCTGCACCGATGGTACACTGGCCGGAGGCAATGGTGACCTTTGATACAACAAACGGTGTTTTATTCTCAGCGGATGCATTCGGAACTTTTGGTTCTCTTGACGGTAAGCTGTTTAATGATGAAGTTAATTTTGATAGAGACTGGATTGATGATGCGAGAAGATATTTCTGCAATATCGTTGGAAAATACGGTCCGTTTGTACAGCATCTTTTAAAGAAAGCGGCGACTGTGCCTATTAAGATGTTCTGTCCGCTGCATGGTCCGGTATGGCGCACAGATTTGGGTTATTACATCGACAAGCATGACAAATGGAGCCGTTATGAGCCGGAAGAAAAGGGTGTCTTAATTGTATATGCATCAATGGATGGCAATACAGAGGCTGCTGCCCAGGAGCTTGCAAGTACATTGTGTGAAAAGGGCATGACAAATGTAGTTGTTTATGATGTGTCAAAGACACATGTATCTGAGCTTGTTGCAGAAGCATTTAAGTACAGCCATATCGTTCTTGCTTCAGTGACATATAACTTAAATATTTATCCTGTAATGTATGATTTCCTGCATCATTTAAAAGGACTGAATTTCCAGAAGCGTACGTTTGGCTTGATTGAAAACGGTACATGGGCGATTAAATCCGGTTCTCTGATGAAAGAGTATATTGAAGAAAATTTAAAAGAGTGCATGGTTTTAGGCGCTCAGGTCAGTGTAAACTCTGCGGTTGACGAATCAAATAAGGCAGAATTTACATCACTGGCAGATTCTATTATTGAATCGATGAAATAAAAAACATTGCTTGCTGAATCCATAAAACTGAATCCATAAAAATTGTTCATTTGAAAAATCCATGATATAGGGCGGCGGGGAAATCCCGCCGCCTTAAGTTTTGCGCTGCAAAATGCGGTGTATGAAATTTTGTCCGCGGGTTATGACTGGGGTACGGATTCGCTTGTGCCTGTCATATTAGAAGTGTCCTGTGCTGCGTGGGAACTTTCTGGCGCCGTGTCGTTTGTCTCATGATTGTTTGCTGGATTGTTTGTTTCACCGATTTCTTTGCCGTCTGAATTTGTTGTGCCGTCATTGATCTGGTTGGAGTGGCTGCCATAATTATTAAAGAGCGCCTCCTCGACATTGTCCTTGCCGCGGATAAAGGCGGACTGGAGCTTGTCTCCGGCATAGCGCAAAACAGCAACGGTGCCGTCAGCAAGGCTGTACATTTCAAAGCTTTCTTTTTCGGCTAAGGCGCTGTCGCTTTTGCCGAGTAAGTCTTCAACATCACTGCGCTTCATATCGGCGTAAAGTCCGCGGATATGTTCGGAAGTCAAGTCGCTTCGTGTCTGCGCGGACATTTCTTTGTTGGAGCAGCCGTAAAGGACAGCTGTGAGTGCGAAAATGGCACATACAAGAAAAATTCGTGCTTTCTGAATGTTTTTCATTGGAAAAACCTCCTTAAAAAATATTACTGAATTTCAATTTGTAGTGTGTCCTGAAATTAAAAAAATATACAAAAACAGCCGGAGTCTTTTGAAACTTCCGGCTGCTGTATATTAGGTGTATATCATGTGTAGGATAAGTTTTCTGATGGATATTCGGGATCGCATGTCATATCGATGCCGAGCTTTCTGAATGTCTGTTCGTCGCCGTGAGGCAGCATCACAGTCGAATGTCCCTGAACGCCGTTTAATTCCTGGAGCTTTTCAAGGGCATATTGTGCCATCGGATTTGTGACAGCACTGATACTTAAGGCGATTAAAACTTCTTCCATACTTAAGACACAATACTTGCTGTGAAGGTTGTTTGATTTTAAGTGGAAGATTGTATTTAAAACATTCGGAGAAATCAGAGGGATCTCGTCGGCAATGCCTGCAAGGTGTTTGATAGCATTCAGCAGGGCGGCAGCACCGGAAACCATGATTTTGGAACTTCTTCCTGTAATAATTGTGCCGTCGTTTAATGCGAGGGCAGTTGCGGCATAAACTTCTTTTGTGTTGTCCGGATTTGAAGCTGTTTTGGCTGCGGCAAATTCGCGGGCAGGAACAACAGGGATTCTGTCCTCCTGGTGAAGTCCGACTTCTTCCATGATAAGCTTCATGCGCTGCACAGCGTCAAAATCAACCTGTCCTTTTTTAAACTCACACTCGGTCTTAAAGGAGCGGCGGATAATTTCCTGAAGGGCTGCTTCGCGGACAACTTCATCATCAACGATGCCAAAACCGATGCGGTTGACGCCCATATCTGTCGGGGATTTATAAACGGATTCTGTCCCTGTAATACGCTCAATAATGCGTCGGATGACAGGGAACATCTCAAGGTCACGGTTGTAGTTGACAGCTGGTACATTATAAGCGTCAAAATGGAAGTAATCCATCATGTTCGAGTCTTTTAAGTCCACTGTGGCAGCTTCATAAGCAATATTGACAGGGTGCTTCAGCGGAAGATTCCATACAGGAAATGTCTCAAACTTTGAATAGCCTGCGGATTTTCCGAGACGGTGTTCATGATAGAGCTGGTTTAAGCATGTGGCAAGCTTTCCGCTTCCCGGTCCGGGTGCGGTGACAACAACAATCGGCTTCGTTGTTTCAATATATGGATTGATACCGTAGCCTTCATCGCTGACGATTGTATCGACATCTGTCGGATAGCCTTTGATTGCCTTGTGCGTATATACTTTAATGTTCTGACGTTCCAGTTTCTTAATAAATACAGTTGTTGCCGGCTGATGGTCATAGCGTGTAATGACGACGCTGTTGACTTCCAGTCCGTAGCCTTTTAAATCGTCGATGAGCCGTAAAACGTCCATATCATATGTAATACCGAAGTCACCGCGGATTTTGTTGCGCTCGATATCACCGGCATAAACGCAGATAATAATTTCAGCTTTATCTTTTAATGTCTGTAAGAGCTTAATTTTTGCGTTTTCATCAAAGCCGGGAAGGACACGCTTGGCGTGAAGGTCAGAAATTAACTTTCCGCCAAATTCGAGATATAACTTATCGTAATTGTTGACACGTTCGAGAATATACTGAGATTGTTCAGTAATATATTTCTCGTGATCAAAGCCGATTTTCATAACATACACCACTTTCTTAGATTTGTTCAATATAAGTTATAAGTTTATCATACCCAAAATCAAACGTAAAGAGTAATTCGACAAGTTTTAACAAAAAAATTTGTGATAACATACAAGAATTGCTTGCGTAAATTGCGCCGGTATGGTACACTAGACAGTGTTGATTTTAGGAGGTGTGGACCCGTGGAAATTTTAAGAATTGTAGTGACAGTGTTATTTGCGCTGGATGCGCTTGTGCTCGCAATTATTGTAATGATGCAGGAGGGCAAGGCAGCCGGTTTATCAGGTGCGATCAGCGGTATGGCAGATACCTACTGGGGCAAGAATAAAGGTCGTTCTATGGAAGGCAAACTTGAAAAAGCGACAAAAATTTTAGCAGTATTATTTTTCGTACTGGCCTTAGTTTTAAACTTAAGCTGGGGACGCTGATTTTGGGACAGATAACACTCTTAGAGATAAGGGTGTTATTTTTTATGACATAGGAAATAGGTATGACATAGAAAATAGGAGGTGACGCATATGGACGAAATTTTATATAACATAAGAAAAGAAATGCTCACAAATTTATTTAATGATGAAAATTACCGGCCAATGAAGCTGAAAGAATTGTGTGCGATGCTCAATGTACCAAAAGATGAACGGACGGATTTAAAGCTTATTTTGGATCGTATGATTTCAGAAGGAACGATAACTGTCGGCAGCCGGGGCTGTTATGAAAAGCCGTCGCCGGACGAGTTTTCGGGTGTTTTTCTTGCGACTCAGAGAGGTTTTGGCTTTGTCCGTATTGAGGGCAGGCCTGATGATATCTTTATTCCGGAAGAATATACGAAAAATGCCTTTCATGAAGACACCGTGACTGTCCGCCTGACAAGTGAGGCCGGTGGCGGCCGGAGAGCCGAAGGTATTGTGACGGCCGTGGTTTCGCGGGCACATACAAGAATCGTCGGCACATATCAGAAAAGTAAAAACTATGGTTTTGTCGTTCCGGATAATCAAAAGTTTACGAGGGATATTTTTGTTCAGAAAGAAAGAGACATGCATGCAGTCAGTGGCCATAAGGTTGTTGTGCAGATTACGGATTACGGCAGCAGATATAAAAATCCTGAGGGCAGAATTGTAGAAATACTCGGACATGTCAACGATCCGGGGACAGATGTTATATCCATTGTGAGAGCCTTTAATTTGCCGGAGGAATTTCCTGATGATGTAAAAGAACAGCTGTTTGCGATACCGTCAGAAGTTTCTGAAACGGAGAAAAAAGACCGGAAGGATTTGCGCCATCTTCGGACCGTGACGATTGACGGTGAGGATGCCAAAGACTTGGATGATGCTGTGACGATTGAAAAAAACGGCGATAAGTATCTTTTAGGTGTTCATATTGCTGATGTCAGTCATTATGTGAAAGAGGGCAGTCCGCTTGACAAGGAGGCTGTAAGGCGGGGAACAAGTGTCTATCTGACAGACAGAGTGATTCCGATGCTTCCGCATGCGCTTTCTAACGGTATATGCTCCTTAAATGAAGGTGTGGACAGGCTTGCCTTAAGCTGCATGATGGAAATTGATGCGGACGGTACGGTGATCGGTCATGAAATATGCGAGTCTGTCATATGTGTTGACAGGCGTATGAGCTACACGGCGGTGAAGCAGATGATCGAGGATAAAGATGAGAGTGCTTGTGAAAAATACAGGGATTTCGTGCCGATGTTTGAATTGATGTATGAACTTTCGGGTATTTTAAGGGCAAAGCGCCATAAAAGGGGCGGTATTGATTTTGATTTTCCTGAAACAAAGGTCATTGTTGATGATAAAGGACGCCCTGTGGATATACGGCCTTATGAGCGCAACTCGGCGACAAAGCTTATCGAAGACTTTATGCTTGCAGCCAACGAAACAATTGCCGAGGATTTTTTCTGGCAGGAGCTTCCGTTTCTTTACAGAACACATGAAACGCCGGATTCCGAGCGTATTCAGAAGCTGATGATGCTTATAAGCAAATTTGGGTATTATATGAAAGTCAACAAAGAGGCTGTTCATCCGAAAGAGGTTCAGAAGCTTCTCGGAAAGATTTCAGATACGCCGGAGGAGGCAATGATATCAAGACTTGTGCTGCGCTCAATGAAACAGGCCAAGTATACGACAGAAAATACAGGACACTTCGGGCTGGCAGTCAAGTATTACTGCCATTTTACATCGCCGATCCGCCGGTATCCGGATTTACAGATTCATCGCATTATTAAAGAAAATATAAGCGGCCGCCTAAATGACCGCCGTATTGCCCACTATCATAAGCTGCTTCCTGAGATTGCCGTATCTTCAAGTATGACAGAGCGTCGTGCGGATGAGGCTGAAAGAGAAGTGCTGAAGCTTAAAAAGACAGAATATATGTCTCATCATATCGGCGAGGTGTTTGACGGTATTGTGTCGGGGCTGACAGGTTACGGCATGTATGTGGAACTTGAAAATACGTGTGAGGGTATGGTAAGGCTTCAGTCGATGGAAGATGACTATTATTTTTATGACGAGGCAAATTTTGTCCTTGTAGGCGAGATGACAGGCAGAAAATTCGGTCTCGGCGATAAGGTGCGCGTCATTGTTGCCGGTGCGGACAAGCTGACGCGGACAATAGATTTTGAACTTGCAGAGGGGGACGAATATGTCGAAGGAGAGCATTAAATTAATTGCAAACAACAAAAAAGCTTATCATGATTATTTTATAGAAGACACGTATGAGGCAGGTATTGCCCTTGCAGGCACGGAGGTTAAGTCGCTGCGTATGGGACGC
>USSL01000102.1 GCA_900557175.1 uncultured Eubacteriales bacterium | reverse complement strand
AAGGATCTGCGAATTATTGATCAGGTTCTTCAGAAAGATTATAAGAATTTACAGGGACGTTCCGCAGTGCTGGATTGCGTAGCGAGAGATTCTGATGGAAAGCAGATGGATGTAGAAATTCAGCAGGACAATGAAGGGGCATCTCCAAAACGGGCAAGATATCACAGTGGACTGATGGATATGAATACATTAAATCCGGGACAGGATTTTGATGAGCTTCCGGAAAGTTATGTGATTTTTATTACCAGGGACGATGCACTGGGATATGGACTTCCAATTTATCATGTAAACAGAAAAATCGAAGAGGTCAGCGGGAATTTCAAGGATGAGGCTCATATCATCTATGTAAATTCTAAGAAACAGGATGATACGGAACTTGGACGTCTGATGCATGATCTGCATTGCAAGAATGCAGGAGATATGCACAGTAAGATCCTGGCTGATCGAGTACACGAGTTGAAAGAAACACAGAAAGGGGTGGAATTCATGTGCCGTGAAATGGAACAGATTTACAGTGAAGGTATCGAAAGTGGTATGGAGAAAGGTGAACTGAAGAAAGCCAAAGAAACTGCCCTTTCCCTTGCGGAGATGGGGTTATCTGTTGATAAGATTGCTCAGGCAGTAAAAATCAGTGTTGATACAGTTCAAGAATGGATTAAAATTTGAAGGAAAAGCCGAAGAAAAGGCTGCTTAGAAAAAGAGTGCTTTCAAAAATGCAGTTGAGGGGTTTTTGCGCTCTAAAATACATCCAGAAAAGAAAAAATAAGAATCTCCCTTAGAAAATCAGGTATAGAAAACACCGATTTCTACGGGAGATTCTTATTTTAAGATTGGGAAGCCAAAAAACGGTATTTACCGATAGTCCCTTTGTCTACAGTCTGTGACTGCCTACGGCAGTCTGCATCTGGCGCGCAAAGCGGAGCAAGTCCCTCAAGGATTGAGGGATTTAGGGAGTTCGAAGCGGACTTGTCCGCTTTGTTCTATACATCACTTCATGTATTGCATTATAAATTCATGTAACTTTTTAAGCGGATTTTCGTAAAATGTTCGTTATGGTTTTCGTAAAACCTGCGTACGAACTTCTTAACGCAAACTTCGAATGATTTTTAAGAAAAATGTGGCTTTGTAAGAGAAAAAAGGCTGCTTACAACCGGGATTTTGCTGAAATGGTAAGAATATCGTTTGAGTAAACACAGAGGATGACTCACACATAAAATTAAAAGATTTAATCAAAAATACTTGACTTCCTGAAAAGTACTAGTAAAATAGTAATTAACTATATGAAATACCGCTTTTTGAACTGAAATATAATTAAATGTTTTGTTTGAAATGCGATGTGGTGTGCGAAGGAGGCAGGTTATGGAGCTTTTACACGGAAATGACAGTTTTTCATTAGTCTGCAGGGGGCAGGTGATTTTGTCGCATACGCCTGAAAATCCAATGGTTTATGTCGGCTGTGGCAAAGAAACAGTAGATATGTACAGGGGAAACTTTCAAATTGAGGACTATGTGGTTCTCAGGCAGCCTTTGCTGCTTTCAAAAACGGAGAAAACAAAGGACGGCGTACAGCTTTATTTCGGAGATAAGCTGATGGCTGATGTTGCTTTAAATGGTGATTTATGCACGCTCAATTTTAAATGCATGGATACACAGATCAATCGTTTTTGGTTCAGACTGGCCGCGGATAAAGATGAAAAATGTTATGGCTGCGGCGAGCAGATGTCTTATTTTAATTTACGGGGACGAAACTTCCCGCTTTGGACGAGCGAGCCGGGGGTAGGACGCGATAAGACGACGTATGTGACATGGCGTTCAGATGTAGAAAATAAGGCCGGCGGCGATTATTATAATACGAATTACCCTGAGCCGACATTTGTGTCATCAAAGCATTATTATCTCCATGCGGATTCAACGGCTTATGCAGATTTTAATTTTAAAAATGCAGATTTTCATGAGCTGCAGTTTTGGGAAGTCCCAAAACAAATAAGAATTGAGGCGGCACCGGATTTTATAAGTCTTCTTGAAAAATTGACAGCTTTTACAGGGCGGCAGCCAAAGCTTCCAAACTGGGTGTATAACGGACTTATTATCGGCGTGCAGGGCGGCAGTGAGCGCGCTTTCGGACTGCTTGAAAAGACGCTTGAAAAAGGGATTAAAGTATCGGGCGTGTGGTGTCAGGACTGGTGCGGCAAGCGTGTGACGTCGTTTGGCAAGCGGCTTCAGTGGGACTGGCATTATCACCGTGAAATGTATCCGGATCTTCCGAAACGTATTCAAGAGCTTCATGAGCGGAATATAAAATATCTTGGTTATGTCAATCCGTATCTTGTTAATGACGGTGAGCTTTACAAAGAAGGCAAAGAAAAAGGTTATTTTGCGGTAAAGAGTGACGGCAGCGATTATCTTGTTGATTTCGGCGAGTTTTACTGCGGCGTTGTTGATCTGACAAATCCTGAAGCTTATGAATGGTTTAAAAATATTATTATTAAATATTCCATTGATATTGGTATTGACGGCTGGATGGCTGATTTTGGCGAATATCTTCCGACCGATGATATTTGTCTTTATAACGGAGAATCACCGATGATTGAGCATAATCGCTGGCCGGCACGCTGGGCAAAGTGTAATTATGATGCCTTAAAGGATACCGGAAAGCTTGGCGAGGCGCTTTACTTTATGAGAGCCGGCGCCTTTGGAAGTCAGAAATATTGTGTTCTTTTGTGGGCGGGCGACCAGTCGGTTGATTTTAGTATGCATGACGGCTTAAGAACAGTGATCTGCGGCGCCTTAAGTGCAGGTATGACAGGCTGTGGCCTGCATCACAGCGATATCGGCGGTTATACATCACTTTTTGATAATGTGCGGACGAAGGAGGTTTTCCTGCGCTGGGCGGAAATGGCGGCTTTCACGCCGGTGATGCGGACCCATGAGGGCAACCGTCCGGATACAAATTTCCAGTATTATGACGATGATGACTGTATGGTGCGGCTGGCCCGGCTTGTTGATGTGTATACAGCGCTTGCGCCATATACAAAAAGTCTTGTTGAAGAAAATGCCGTGCGGGGCATTCCGGTACAGCGGCCGCTCTTTGTTCATTATGAAGATGATGAGGAAGCTTATCATATTCAGACAGAATATTTATTTGGCCCGGATATTCTTGTAGCGCCGGTTTACTTTGGAGGCAAAGATACATGGGAGGTCTATGTGCCTGAGGGAGAATGGATCCATTTTTGGACCGGAAAATGTTATGAACGGGGACATTATACGGTGCCGGCGCCGCTCGGACAAATTCCGGCGTTTTATAAGAAGGGATCGGCATACGAAGCGTTGTTTTTGGAAATAAGTAAAAAATATAGTTTGTAGCGGCATTTGATTTTAAAAATAAGGACAGGAGTTTCTTACGGTATGGTGTAAGATAGACTCCTGTCTTTTTTGATGCAGGACAATACGCATAAAATCAAGTTGTATTATCAATAAATTGCTATAATTTTGTACAATATTGCTTAAAAGCAAAATATAGATTTAGAAAAAAATAGAACTATGCTATGATGAGTTACAACTAATGTTGTGCATTTTACGAAAATTGCACAATAAAAGTAATATAAAAAGAAAAGTGAGGGTTATATGATGAAAAGGCGTTTTTTAAGGCTTACCAGTACGATGCTGGCAGCTGCGCTGGCAGTCACATCAGTTCCGCTTGCAGGCGGTGGCACTGTACAGGCTGCAGAAGTTAATGTGCAGGAAGGGTGTTCTAAAAATCCGGATGCGTATGCGATTTATCCGATTCCGCAAAACATTACATATCCGGATAAGACAGAATTTTCTTTGAAGGATGAGGTTGTCATTGTTGCGGAGAATGGGGTAGATACATATACAACTGCATTTTTGAAAGAAGTTTTAACAAACTACAAGGTACCGTATTCTGAGAAATCAGCACCGGAAGAAGGCAAAACAAATATCATTCTCGGAATTGAAGCGACAGACGGTGTGGCTGACGATTATATGAAAAAAGCCGGCATTGCACAAAATGACGCACAGCTTTTTACAAAGAGTGATGCTTATCTTCTTGATGCAAAGACAGATAATATCGTTATTGAAGGCAAGGATACGGACGCGGCCTATTATGGTGTGGCAACACTTCAGATGATGTTTTCGTCATTTGCGGGTACAAAATTTTTGGAAACTCATATCGAAGATTATGCTTCTGTTGCAAAACGAGGTTACATCGAAGGCTTTTATGGCTCGTGGAATTTTGCAGAGCGGGAAAATCTGATGAAGTTTGCAAGAAACTATAAGATGAACAGCTATGTTTATGCGGCAAAAGGGGATCCTTACCATACAGGCAAGTGGGGAGAGCCTTATCCGGCAGAGACTTTAGCTCAGTTCAAAAGACTTGTTGATGTCGGCAATCAGACAAAAGTCAAGTTTGCATGGTCCGTCCATCTCGGTTCTTTTTTTAGCGGTCTTGATTTGAATAATACACAAGATTACGAGGCAAAATATGCGAAGCTTAAAGCAAAAATTAAACAGCTTTATGATGTCGGTGTCCGCAGATTTGATGTTTTAAATGATGATTTCGGCGGCGGTTCGAACGAGACAGTTGTCACTGTATTGAATCGTCTGAATAAAGACTTAAAGGATATGGGCTGTGAACCGCTCACTTACTGCCCGAAAGGCTATAATCAGGCATGGTCGGGAGACGGCACTGAACTTACGGCACTCCAAAAGCTTGACAGTGATATTCATATTTACTGGACAGGTGCTGATGTCAATGCACCGGTAACCCAGGAAACGGTCGATTTCTTAAAAAGTAAATCAAATCATTCACCGGATTTCTGGCTGAATTATCCGGTCAATGAACATGCAGGCTCCGGTATTTTCTTAGGCGATATTACACATTATGCAAGAGACGGTGTTACAGGACTTGCAGGTTTCCATTCGAATCCGAGCCGTTTTGCATATGCAAATGAGGTTGCACTGTATCAGCTTGCGGCGCTCGTATGGAATAATAATAATTACAATGCCCATGCGGCAGAAATATGGGAGAGTGCATTTAATTATCTTCAGCCGGAGGTTAAGGATGCCTACTATACAATTGCAAAGAATGTGTCTAATGCACCAAATTCAGGCCGTGTTGCTGGATTCCCTGAATCTGAGTATCTGAAAGAAAAGTTAGAGCATGTGCAGATGCTTGTGGAGAGTGGTGCGCCGATTAAAGACGATGCAGATACACAGGCATTAATTGCCGAGTTTCAGGCAATGATTGATGCCGTTGCCGATTTCAGGGCACATTGCAGCAACAAGGAACTTGTCAAAGAACTGGAGCCGTGGCTTAAGTCTTTAAATGATGTGGCAAATGCAGGAAAGGCTGCCTTAGAAAGTCTTATTGCATTTGAGAAAAATAGTGATGATATATCCGAGGCGTGGGACAAATTAAGCAGCGCCGGAAAGTATTATGATTCAATGTACACATATCCAACGGTTGATAACGGCAGCAATTCGGGACCTTATGCAATGGCAGGAAGTAAACGTCTTGCACCGTTTGCAGCAAAGATGATTACGGCGGCAAAGAATAAGCTGACGCCGATCCTTAATCCGAATGACGAGACGGTATCCCCGATTCTCATTGCTAAAATCGGCGGTCAGGAGCGCATGGAGGATGCCGGCACAAAGAAGCTTTATGATGGTGATGAGAATACATGGGGCGGCTGGAATATTGTTCAGAAACAGGGCGATTATTACGGACTGGATCTTGGAAGAACTGTCAAAGTGAGAGATGTTTCAATTGTTCAGGGAAAAGATGATAAGGATCATGATATTTTCCACAAGGCAGTGCTTCAGTACTCAACGGATAAAACAAATTGGACAGATATTCCTGCACAGGCTGACGGTTCACGCATTACGGCCCAGGGCCTTGACATTCAAGCAAGATATATTCGTTATTATCTGACAGAGACCGGCTATGGCAATAAACCGGATTACTGGACACATGTCCGCGAATTTACGGTTAATAAAAAAGCGCCGGAAAATGACAGAGTTTATACAAATGTGGATGCCTTAAAACAGACGCCGCTTACATTGGACGGCACTGAAATCAGTATCAGGGATTTAACAAAAGTTACATTAAATGTCAATGATTATATTGGCCTGATGTTAAAGACACCGGTGACAGTGACAAAGTTTATCAATGAACATTCGGCACAGTCAGGACTGACACTCGAATATTCATTTAATGAAACTGTCTGGAATGATGCATCAAAGGCAGCGCCGCCGGTCGGTGCAAAATATGTAAGACTCCGCAATACATCGGGCGTGCCTGTGACTGTAGATATTACAAAAATCGGTGTTGAGGTGAAACGGTTAAAAGCAGATCCGACATTGCTTATGTCAACAATTCCTGACGGACTTCAGCAAGGCAGTTATGGCGATGTGTTTGATGGTGATTTGTCAACGGCAATTG
>USSL01000101.1 GCA_900557175.1 uncultured Eubacteriales bacterium | reverse complement strand
AAATTTATCCAATGTTTCTTTATCGTTTCCATACTGCCTCCCCGGTTTGATGATTTTTAGTCACAGGTACTTCAACACTCGTTTTGCGGACACCGTCCGACACACAAAGGCGCACCGTATCATTTTCGCCTGCGCGTATGATCGCAAGCGCCTCACCGTAATAAGTTTCCGTCTGAGTGCCCGTATAGCCCCGCTCATTGTAAGGGCAGGCATTGCCGAAGCCTTCCAGTATGCCGCCGGAAACTTCCGCCGTTAAAAGCCCTCTGCACAGTGGTTTTGTTACACCGTTCCCGTCTGTATATTTTAAACGGACATAAAGAAGATGCCCTCGCCGCACACTGCGGCTCTCCGGCACGGCTGTGATACAGATTTCTTTTCCGGCACTTTTTAATGTATGGGTGCCTATTTTTTGTCCGTCCTGATCATAAGCCTCAGCTCTGATTTCACCGTGCTCATACAGGCATGTAAAACGGGCAATACAATCTTTTTTAAGCTGCCGGCTGCCGACTTTTCTGTCATTGACAAACAAGTCAACACGGGCTGCACGCGCATAAACTTCAACCTCTGCTTTTTGACCGTCACAGCCGTCAAAGCTCCAGCTCTCAATGGCATTAGACATCTTCCATGCCGATGGGCTGTGCTTATCCCCTGTGTGATTAACCGGGCGCACGCCGATATACGGACCGGCCGCCTTCTCAAAAGCAACTTTTGTATAGAGCGCCTCGCAGAGCGGTTTCCCGGTCAGATCAATACGGCCCGATCCTGCCGATACCCAGCCTAATCCGCCGTCAAAATTTTTGGCATAATCATCATATTCCCATGAACCGACCATGACCTCACCAAGATAATCCATGCCTGCCCACACAAAATCGCCGATCATCCGCGGATTATTTTTTGCCATCTCATAAAATCTGTAAGCATCATTACAAAATGTTTCACTGCCCAAAATAAGGCGCTCCGGATATTTTTTTAAATCACGGCCGTATCTGTAAATACCGTAATTATATCCGGCAATATCCATATTTGCAAAAGCATCTCTCGTTTTGACATCACAGCCATGCAGCGTTGCACCGCGCTTCATGAACTCATCACCTAAAAGTCCTGCAAGATTATTAAAAAACTGACTGCCGACAGCCTTTTTCTTTGGCATCTTTCCCGAAGCCACAGCTTTTTGTGCCGCCTCAGCCTCCTTTTTAGCTTTCTTATCACTGTACACACCAAAACCAATAGAGCTTAAAAAATTAAAGAAAATATTGACGCCGCATGTCACCGGCCGCGTTTGATCAAGACTATGCAAATATTCTGTCATCTTTTTTGTCAGCGCAATCCCCTTTTTCTGAGCCGTCTCGCTGACCTCATTACCGGTGGAATACATCACCACACACGGATGATTGTAATCTTTTGAAACCATATCCGCCAAATCCTTTTTCCACCATTTTTTAAAATAATCCACATAATCATACTCTGTCTTATGAATGTACCAATGATCGATATATTCGTCCAGCACAAGCATTCCCTGCCTGTCACACGCATTTAAAAATGCTTTTGAACAAGGATTATGGGCACTGCGCAGCGCATTATAGCCGTTTTCCTTTAAAATACGCACCTTTCTCTCAATCGCATCTTCATCACAGCGTGCTCCCAAAAGGCCGTTATCATGATGGACACAGGCGCCGAGAAGGACGAGTCGTTTACCGTTTATTTTAAAACCGTCACGCCCCCATGAAATAGTACGGATACCAAAAGGTTCGCACACAACATCATTGCCGAAGGTGACACGGCATGTATACATATGCGGCGTATCCACACTCCACAGCTGTGCCTCTGGTATCGTAAAAAAAACTGTGGCCGGCATATTTTCGCCGCATTTAACATTTTGAAAGGAAACAATCCTATTTTCTTCATCTAAAATCTCTGCCTGTGCCATACCGCCGCAATTAGTTGTAATATCAACTTTTATCTCGGCCGGATCTGCAGACAATGTAGTAATACAAACACCGTTCACCGGAATATATTTTTCTTCACCGATCCAAAGCGTCACCGGTCTGTAAATACCTGCGCCGGAATACCAGCGGCTGTTTGGCTGATCTGCATTTCTCGCAATCACACGCACCGTGTGCGCTTTTTGATCTGCAAAAATTTCTGTCATATCGACATAAAAGTTTGTATAGCCGTAAGGTCTGAAGCTTAACTTTTTATCGTCGGCCCACACCTCAGCATTGCGGTAAACACCCTCAAATTCAAGGAGCACCGTTTTGCCCGCATAAGTATGATCTGCGGGGATTTTCTTTTCATAAATATAGTCAAAGCCCTCATACCAGCCTGTGTTTGTTCCGCCTGCCGCTGTCGGGCTCTTTTTTTCTGCAAGCATAGCATCGTGGGGCAGTGTCACTGCTTTTTTATTTTCTTCATCGCCAAGACGGGCAAAATACCAGTCTGTGTTCCAAGGAATTGCCTTCATGTTCCGCCTCTTTTCTGTGATTTATTAAACCCACCGCAGGGCATACGCCCATTGGTGGGTTAAATTGTACCGCTCTTATCTCTCGTCGGCGCGTTTCATAAACGCTGCCACAATAACTGCAATATCTGCAATGACATAAAGCGCGATGCCTGCAAGTGAAATATGCAATGCCGTCGCCTCTGATGCCGGATAGTTTACGGGGATAAAGTAAACATCCGCTGCCAGCGAAACACGTCCGATGACAAATTCATAGAAGCTGTATAAAAGCAGTACAATCGAAAACAGCATCATCACATCAACTGCCGTACCGGAAAGCTTTGCTCCCATCAATACGATGACAGCCATGAATACGACCGCCGCGGCGCCTGCCACCATCGGAAAGATATTTACCGGCGAAGCCGCCAGATAACCGGTGACAGAAGTTACTATATAGACAATCAGTCCGGCCAGCGCACAGATTGCTGCAAAGCCAAGCACTTTAAAGGATTTTTCACACTGTTTGCTCATATCAATTCTCCTCGCTTTTATCTGATTTTTTCCGGCGGCTCAAGCCTGTGCCTGCAAGGCTTACAACTGTCAGTACTGCAAATACGCCGATACCGGACAGGTAAGCAGCTCTCCACCATGTCATCACATCAACGGTATGTGTCGTTGCATTAACGCCATTCATTGCCGCACTATGTGAAAGCGCATATAAGAGATAATGGATATTTTCCTTGATTGCAAGAAGCATCTGTCTGTCGCCGCTTAAAGCTTCCGGATTCCAGTAAGTAATCTCCTCTGAAACACCGAAGCCGCAGAAAGCTGTCGTACCTGCAAGAATAGATTCTTTCGGAGAAGCCTTTAAGGCAACACCTGTAAAATCTGTCACATTGTAACCCTTAAAGCCCCACTCACCACGCATAATCTGTTGCTGAACGCCGACATTGGCACTCGATGCGACTGCACCGATGCGGTTATATGAACTCATAACGCCAAGCGCACCTTCTGTATATGTTTCTGCCTTCGTTTCATCTTCTGTAAATGACGCCGGTTTTCCATTGGCCTCAAATGCCTGCTGAAGACCGCGAAGCTCAAGTTCACGGGCTTTCTGCTCATTCATAAATATAGCAATACCTGAACGATTGATTTCCTGATCGTTAAATGCCGCATGTTTAATATTGACTAAAGTACCCTTCGACTGCGCGCCCTGTACGACCGCACTTCCAATATAACCTGTTAAAATCGGATCCTCCGAATAATATTCCGCTCCGCGGGAATTATAAGCATGGCGATGAATATTCATACCCGGTCCGATGATAATTGGAAGATTTAACACAAGTGTACTTTCGCCAAGAACCGTTTCGCCAAACTCATAGGACAGCTCTTTATTCCAGCTGTAGGCAATATTCTGAGGCGTTACCGATACACGCGTCGCATAATCATACTCTTGTGCATCCTCATATGGCTGTCCCTGATACTGGCCTTCTGTCAGATAATGAGAGTCTGAACCGTTCGGGCCGTCATCTGCCGCATACTGCATTAAACCGACGGACGGAATTGCCGCGATATTGTGAAAAGCATTGGCTGCAAAATCAAGAAATTCCTGTACAGTAACTTTATTGACAAGTTCTTCCCATCTCGGATCATCAAAATCCGCACCTTTTAAATCATTGAGCGTCAGTGTGCTTGTTGTATCGCCAAACACAAGATCAGACACATCGTCATCTGTTTTAAGTTCAATAATATCATTGCCCAAAAGCTTTGAAAGCTGCTCATTGGCACTTAAGCCTGAATATGTTTCCGGAAATGTGCCGTCCCAGTCGCTTCTTGAAAGATAAGTCACTGTATCCGGCATAAAAGCATTGATATCCATTGCATAATCGCCCTCTGAGAGCGCATTTGTAATTTCAGTACCATTTTTGCTGACTGAAAACGTTTCGGCATCAACCTCGCCGTCCCATGTCCATTCATAAGTCTGAGCCTCATCACCTTCTTCAGTCATCCCGTCTTTTGTCGTCTTTCCCTGTGCTGCCAGAATATTATTTAAAGCATCATGGGCGTCATCACCGATGGCAAAATAATATGTTCCCGGATCTACAATATATGTCTTTGCATTTTCTGAATCATAGCTTGCAAGATTTGACATATCAACTTCCATTGTAATTGTCTGACTTTCACCCGGTTCAAGCGTTTCAGTCTTTTCAAAATCCATCAGCTGTACAGCTGCTTTTTCAATATGGTTTTCTTTATCATAATCTGTGTACGGTGCCGAAGCATAAAGCTGTACAACCGCCTTTCCTGCCACATCACCCGTATTCTTTGTTGTCACTGTTACCGTTGCTGTTTCTTTTGTTCCTAAAATTTCAACAGAATCCAATGTCTGCTCAAATTCTGTATAAGACAGACCATAACCGAAAGGATACACAACCTCATTGGCGTAATCCCATGTACCGTCCTCTGAAGCCACAGTACCATCCGCATTGGCATAAGTGCCTGCCGAAGCATCACTGCCGCCGTTTCCGAGCACGATATCCGCATATCTTGTCTCATAATAACGATAACCGGCATAAATACCCTCTGCCTCAATCAAATACGAATTGACACTTGCCGTTTCTGAAAACTCACCGGCATTTTCCCACGGAATATTTCCGTAATTTGCCATTGCCGGAGCAAGCGCACTATTCTTTGCAAATGTATCACCAAGATGAGCTGACGGAGACACCGTGCCGTTTAAAACATCGGCCACACCATAAAAACCGTACGCACCCGGATAGCCGATCCACATAATCGCGTCAATTTCAGGATCTTCCTGAAGATTTCCAAGCTCCATCGGATTTGTCGCATTGACGAGCACAATCACTTTATCAAAATTAGCCTTTGCCTCCTCGATAATCTCCATTTCTTCATTACTTAAGCTTAAAATATTTCCTGTCACTGTCTCAACGCCGTCTGCCCTGCCGGCCTCTCCCGGATAATAGCCGTCGCCGCCTTCACCGCCGACACGGCCGACAACAACAATGGCAGCATCGCCATACTGCGTATATTCTGAATTATAATCAAGATTTAATTTTTCAAGTTCACACGGATCATCGTATGCTGTCACCTCCGCATAAGCCGGAAGTATACCGCCGCCAAACTGCGGTGTCGTCCATTCCTTACCTTCAAAAAACTTTTCATAGGCCGCGAGCATTGACGGATTCAGCTGAAAGCCACGTTCTGTAAAAGCATCAAAAATCTGCACAGTTGATTTACCGTCCGGTACGCTGCCGCCATTATTGCCATACACAGGCGCATAGCTTCTCATGCCGAACATTGTAATTTTGGCATCCTTTGCAAGCGGAAGTGCATCATTTTCATTTTTAAGCAATGCATATGTTTCCTGTGACGAGCGGATCGCATACTCCTGAAATCCTTCATAAGCCTCCTTTGCCGTCTTAAACTCTGACTTATAATTCCAGCTGTCTTCCTCGTTATCAGAGCTTTCAGTCACTGTTTTCTGACTGCGTGTTCCCACAAACGCATCTACCGATGTGCGGTATGTTTCAAGAATATTGCCTGCCAGCAATGAAACCGTCAAAAGTGAGGCTGAAGCCATGCTCACACCACGCCATACATTTGTCTTTTTCATGTTTTTCCTCCTCTATCGTTTTGTTAAAAAGAGGTTAACAAAAACTTTACATTCCCACAAGGCAATCTTCCTAAACTGTCTTTTTTACGTCCTGAAATGCACATCTTTGTAAATACAAAATCAAAAATCCGTTTATTTTGAAGGCAGCTGAATCAAAATATTCAATATAAAAAGACCGTTCTCTGCCTTGACCTTAAAATAACCATGATATTTTTCTGTAATCATACGTATACTTTTCATACCAAAGCCATGATAACGCTTATCTTTTTTTGTCGTCTTTGGAAGCCCGTTATCAAAGGAAAGGCTGCCTTCATAAAAATTTTCAATATGTACAACAAACATTCCACGATCTTCACGCCCCTTGACACTGATACAGCGCCTGTCAGCATCCGAAAGCTGGCTGACCGCCTCAATGGCAT
>USSL01000100.1 GCA_900557175.1 uncultured Eubacteriales bacterium | reverse complement strand
CGGAGCTTATTTATGAGGGACATGTCTACATAGCAATGCCGCCGCTTTACAAGGCGATGCCTGCAAAGGGGCATGAGGAATATCTCTATGATGACAAAGCGCTTGAAAAATACAGAAAGACACATAAGGGCAGCTTTACGCTGCAAAGATATAAAGGTCTCGGCGAGATGGATGCAGACCAGCTTTGGGAGACAACATTAAACCCGGACACACGTATTTTAAAGCTGGTGGAAATTGAAGATGCCCGTATGGCATCCGATGTGACGGAGATGCTTATGGGAACAGATGTGCCGCCGCGCCGGGCATTTATTTATGAGCGTGCCCATGATGCGGAACTTGATGTGTAATAAAGCGGAGGAGAGCAGCAGATGAATAAAGAAGAACAGATTATCCGGACAGAATATTCGGATGTGATGCAGAAATCTTATATTGATTATGCCATGAGCGTCATTATCGCCAGAGCGCTTCCCGACGTGCGCGACGGTTTAAAGCCGGTACAGCGGCGCACGCTCTACGATATGCATGAGCTTGGCATTAAATACGATAAGCCTTACAGAAAATGTGCCCGGATTGTCGGCGATACGATGGGTAAGTATCACCCGCATGGCGATTCATCCATTTATGAGTCCCTTGTTGTGATGGCACAGGATTTTAAAAAAGGCATGACACTTGTAGACGGCCACGGAAACTTCGGTTCTATTGAGGGCGATGGCGCGGCAGCCATGCGTTATACGGAAGCCCGTCTCGAAAAGGTGACACAGGAGGCCTTTTTATCGGATTTGGACAAAGATGTTGTTGATTTTGTGCCAAACTTTGACGAGACAGGTAAAGAGCCTGCCGTGCTTCCGGCAAGAGTGCCGAACCTTTTAATTAACGGTTCTGAGGGCATTGCCGTCGGAATGGCAACAAGTATACCGCCTCATAACCTGGGCGAGGTCATTGACGCCGTCAAGGCTTATATGTCAGATCAGACGCTTAATGATGAGCAGCTTTTAGATTATGTCCACGGCCCGGATTTTCCAACCGGAGGCATTGTCATTAATAAAGATGAGCTTAAAAATATTTACCGGACAGGTCAGGGCAAGATTAAGCTGCGCGGCCGTGTTATTTTTGAAAAAGGCAAAGGCTCGGCAAAAGACCGTCTTGTCATTACGGAAATTCCGTATACGATGGTCGGCGCCAATATCGGCAAGTTTTTAAATGATATTTATACACTTGTGGAGACAAAAAAGACAAACGATATTGTTGATATTTCCATCCAGTCGTCCAAAGAAGGCATACGAATCGTTTTAGAGCTTCGGAAAAATGCCGATGTTGAAAATCTTAAAAATATGCTTTATAAAAAGACAAAGCTTGAAGATACATTCGGCGTCAACATGCTTGCCGTTGCCGACGGCCGCCCGGAAACACTGGGGCTTAAAAGTATTATTGAATATTTTCTTGACTTCCAGTATGAGATTACAACAAGAAAATACAGAACGCTGCTTGCAAAGGAGCTGGAGAAAAAGGAAATACAGGAAGGTCTGATTAAGGCGTGCGACGTGATTGATTTGATTATTGAAATTTTGCGGGGCAGTAAAAATATTAAGCAGGCGAAAGCCTGTCTGACAGACGGCGCGACAGAGGGCATTAAGTTTAAGACAAAGACATCTGAGCGCGCGGCGGCAAAATTGAGATTTTCAGAACGTCAGGCGACAGCTATTCTTGAGATGCGCCTTTATAAGTTGATCGGGCTGGAAATCGAAGCACTTCAGAAAGAATATGACGAGACTGTAAAAAATATTGCGATTTATGAAGATATTTTAGAAAATCATTCAAGTATGACAAAAGTCATCAAAAAGGAACTTGATGCCATCAAAAAAGCTTACGCCCGTCCGAGACGCACAGTCATTGAAAATGCGGCGGAGGCTGTGTATGAAGAAAAGAAAATTGAAGAAATGCCTGTTGTCTTTATGATGGACCGTTTCGGCTACTCAAAAACGATTGACATGGCAGCCTATGAGCGCAATAAGGAGGCTGTTCACAACGAAAATAAATATATTATTCAATGTATGAATACGGGGCGCATCTGTGTTTTTACAAATACGGGGCGGATGCACATGATCCGCGTCATGGACGTACCTTTCGGAAAATTCAGAGATAAGGGTACGCCGATTGATAATCTTTGTAATTACGACAGCAAAATTGAGCGGATGGTCTATGTGGAAGACCTGGCGAAGCTGCTTACACAAAAGCTTGTATTCGGTACAAAAAATGCCTTTTTCAAAATTGTAGACGGCAGTGAATTTAATGTATCGAAACGAACCATCGCGGCGACGAAGCTGAACGATGATGATGAACTGATCGGTATTGCACCGGCAGAGGATATTAGTCACATTGTGATTCAGAGCCACGGCGGTTATTTCCTCAAATTTTCTGTCACAGATATTCCTGAAAAGAAAAAAGGCGCCGTCGGCGTCCGCGGAATGAAGCTGGCAGACGGTGACTTCGGGGAAGCACTCTATTTTCTCAAAAACGGTACTGAGCAGATGATACTTTACAAGGACAAAGAACTGTCGCTCAACAAATTAAAGCTTGCCAAGCGTGATACAAAAGGCACAAAGGTGCGGGTATAGTGCCAAAAGAAATTTTTTATGATATAGGATTTCGAAGGAATTTCCTGTGTCATAAAAAAGTGCTTGCTTTTTACAGACATATATGATAGGCTATAGTCAATTTCACAAAGCTTAACACAATGAGAAGACCAAGTAGAAGCTTTAAACTGTCCACAGAAAGTAACCGGAAGATGAGAGGTGCGGATAAGAAAAGCTTTGAATACAGCTTTGAGTGCGCCCAATACGCGCCGGCCGCTGCCGTTATACAGCATAAGTCAAGATTTTACAAAACAGGCATCAGCAAAGCTTGCAGCGCAGCAGTGCTTGTCAGAAATCGCAGACTTTCAGAGACCGGATGCAGCGATGCGCCGGTGAATTAAGGTGGTATCACGAGCTCTCGTCCTTATATAAGGACGGGAGTTTTTTATTGCATGAAATTTTCCTATGCAATAGAAAACTTTGCATTGGATGCGGCAAGATGTATATTGTCTATGGCAGTCTGAATCTGGCGAGCAAAGCCGATGCACACGATGTTTAAGTACAGAAAGGAAGTTTATTATGGGTATTTATGAGGAATTACAGGCCAGAGGCCTGATTGCACAGGTAACGGACGAACCGTTAATCAGAAAATTAATTAACAATGGCGAGGCAACGTTTTACATCGGCTTTGATCCGACAGCAGACAGTCTTCATGTCGGCCACTTTATGGCGCTCTGTTTAATGAAACGTCTTCAGGAAGCCGGAAACCGTCCGATTGCTTTAATCGGCGGCGGTACAGGAATGATCGGCGATCCGTCCGGACGTTCCGATATGCGTCAGATGATGACAAAGGAAACAATCGAGCACAACTGTGAGTGCTTTAAAAAGCAGATGAGCCGTTTTATTGATTTTTCAGAGGGCAAGGCTTTAATGGTAAACAACGCAGACTGGCTGCTTGATTTAAACTATGTTGAGCTTTTAAGAGAGGTCGGCCCGCATTTTAGTGTCAACCGTATGCTGACGGCAGAGTGCTACAAGCAGAGAATGGAAAAAGGCTTAAGCTTCCTTGAATTTAACTACATGATTATGCAGAGCTATGATTTCTACGCTTTATACCAGAGATACGGCTGTAACCTGCAGTTTGGCGGCGATGACCAGTGGAGCAATATGCTTGGCGGTACAGAGCTTATCCGCCGTAAGCTTGGCAAAGATGCAAGCGCCATGACAATTACGTTGCTCTTAAATTCCGAGGGCAAGAAGATGGGCAAGACACAAAAGGGTGCTGTATGGCTTGATCCGAATAAGACAAGTCCGTTTGAATTTTACCAGTACTGGAGAAATGTCGCTGACGCCGATGTTTTGAAATGCTTAAGAATGCTTACATTCCTGCCGCTTGAGCAGATTGACGAGATGGATAAGTGGGAAGGCAGCCAGTTAAATAAGGCAAAAGAAATTCTTGCATACGAGCTGACAAAGCTTGTTCACGGCGAAGAAGAAGCAAATCAGGCACAGGCTGCGGCAAAAGCATTATTTGTAAGCGGCGGCGTTGCAGGCAGCGTGCCGACGAAGGAATATCCAAAGGCACAGCTTGACGAGGGTATTGACATTATTACACTTTTAGTCGATACAAAGCTTGCCCAGACACGTTCCGAGGGCAGACGTCTCGTGCAGCAGGGCGGCGTGACAGTCAATGATGTGAAGGTTCCTGCATTTGATGCGGTTTACGGCTCAAAGGACTTTAACGAAGACGGCGCCTTAATGATTAAAAAAGGCAAAAAAGGCTTCTATCAGATAAAAGCACAGTAAAAAGATTTACGGAATGCACATTTTTACACATATAAAACGGCGCATCCTCTGTTTTAAAAGGCAGTGGACGCGCCGCTTTTTGTAACATAGAGCTTTTATTTTGTCATTTTTTTAATCCACTTATAACTTCTGAAGCGGATAAATGTCGGAAGTCCTTTAAATATCTGGCCGTACATGGAAAGCAGCGGATTTCTCAAAAGGAATAAAATAATTCCGAGGATAAGACCGATCAGGACATCAATAACCGCAAGTGAGCGGGCATCGGACTTGATGCGTTTTATATCGCCCCGGCCGATCGCGTTGCCAATCATCACGGCAGAGGTCGATGAAAGGGCAAGCACAATTACTTTAAGGTACTGATAAAAGGTTGTTGCCACAGAGTTTGCGGCAATGGCGTCTGCGGACAGATGACCTAAAATGGCTGTCTGCATTGGCACAGAAACGCCCCACAGTACCTGCGAGAGCATAATCGGCACGACAACTTTTCTGTAATCACAGCGCAATCAGCGTGCCGATGGCAACGACAATCATCATTTAAAAAAAAGTCTTGTAAAAGCCGGCATCTTTTGTGAAAAAGCCGCTTTTTACATTTTGTGTCCGTAAATTTGTGTTTGATTGTTCCATAAACATAAAACTCCTTTGAAAATAAATAAATACTATTGTCATATATTTTGTCGAAAAGTACTATTGAATATAATATCAAAAATATTTAAAAAATTTCAAAATTTCACTTGCATTTTATTCCCAGATGTGGTATTATAATCCTCGTTGAAGCGGGGTGTAGCACAGCTTGGTAGTGCGCATCGTTCGGGACGATGAGGTCGCAGGTTCAAATCCTGTCACCCCGACTTTTGTGAGTGGAATTAAGACTTCTTACACAAAGATATGAAACATGCGTTCGTGTTACATGGTGTTACCTTTTTAAAGAAAGGAGGAAGTTTTTGTATGTTTGATATTTATTTTATTGACATAAGTACATGTAAGTTGACATATATTTATGTGAGTAATATAATTTAAATCCCCTTAGATTTTCTGAGGGGATTTTTTTGATATCAAAATTGAAAAAACATTATTAAGAAAGTCAAAATATGTCGAACAAGTTAAGTTGCCAAAAATTTATAAAAGAGTATAATTAAAATCACATAAGGTATATAGAAAAACCTTATTCATTTCTATATTGACATTTCTATTTGTTTACCGATGAAATCAAATGTACGTGATTCAATTCATTATATACGGGGTTAATTCTTTCATCGGTAAATAATTCTTTAAAATATAAAAGTTTTTATGAAAACATATAATCAGTGTGAAATGATATTTTTAAATAGTTTTAAGATCAATAAAATTCTAAACGTATGACAAAAAGTAAAAAAATACCCTCATTCCATCATAGACAGAATGAGGGTAAATATTCTATTTAATATATTTGCTACCGCCATAAATGGCTGCAAGCCATCCACTAGGGATTCTCACCCAAGTTTCAGAATTTGAAATTTTCTTAACTTCTAATACAGTTACAGTTGTACCAGCTCTTAACACAGCATAGCTATTAGAACTGTAAGCATGTTTTTTTCCATCAGCAGTTAATTCGCTGTACTTTTTCCAACGATAATTTGTTCCTGCGCCAGCTCTAACTTTAACGTCGTATACAAGTTTATAATTTGCATTTACCTTATATGCTGTACTTGTATTTATTTTGTTGTTATATGCTTTTTCTACGGCTGCTTTGGTTTTAGGGCCATACATTCCATCTACTTCAAGTTTAAGGGCTTTCTGAGCTGATTTAACGGCTGTAAGCATTTGTGGGCCAAAACTATTATCAATTTCACCTTTGTAATAACCTAATGTTTTTAGCATTTTTTGAGCAGTACCAACCTCTGAACTTACATCACCATAACCAAGATGTCCTTTTGTGGAAGGTTTAACAGGTTCTTTATAACTATCAGGAACTTCTACAATCCAATAATACTTCATTTGGTATGCAAATGTATTAAATTTATTTTTAAGACGAGAAGCTTTGGTTGAAGCAGGATCATTGATATAAACATTGTCTGAACCATCAATACCATATGCTAAAATAAAATGTCCACCGCTTGTCCAATTTCCCGGTCCAGCATTTGCAATAACCCATTTTCCTGCTTTTAAAGCCTCTTTAACTTTTGCATGACT
>USSL01000099.1 GCA_900557175.1 uncultured Eubacteriales bacterium | reverse complement strand
GTCATTACTGGATTCCCATAAATTTCCGATGCATAAACTGACGTTGTCAGCATACTTCCGGCCGTCAATAATGCCAAACTGCCCACAATCAATTTTTTATACATTATGTCCCTCCTCTTTTATTATATCTTGTCTTTATCGTATGCCATAAAATAACAAGAGTCAAGCTGACACACGTACTGCGACATTATTTTATTATGAATTTCTTACATATGCCTGACAACTATTGTATTTCTACATTATTTATAGTATTCTATAAAAGCATACAGCAAAAAATATATTAGGAGGTTTCATATAATGAAAACGACAGCTTTAATTATGGCTGGAGGTTGTGGGGAACGTTTTTGGCCGAGAAGCAGAAAATCTCTGCCAAAACAATTCTTATCACTTACCGGAGACGGAAAGACCATGATTCAGCTCACAGTTGAACGTATTCTTCCAATTGTTGACATAAAAGATATTTTCATTGCAACCAACGAAAGCTACAAGGACTTAGTCCACACACAACTCCCGGCACTTCCGCCGGAAAATATTTTGTGCGAACCTGTCGGCAGGAACACAGCACCATGTATTGGTCTTGGTGCTATGCACATTGCTTCTAAATATGAGGATGCAATTATGATGGTCCTTCCATCGGACCACCTCATTAAAATGGAAGATATTTTTGTGGAAACACTTTCCAAAGCGTGCCGTATTGCGGAGGAAAACGACAGTCTTGTCACCATCGGTATACCGCCAAGCTATCCTGAAACAGGTTACGGTTATATCAAGATGGATACAACAAATAAAAACGGGGATGCCTTTAAAGTTGACTGCTTTGTAGAAAAACCAAATATCACACTTGCCAAACAGTATGTTACTTCAGGACACTACGCGTGGAACAGTGGTATGTTTATATGGAAACTGTCATCTATCCTTGATAATTTCAGCCGTTATCTCCCGCAAATGTCTGACGGGCTGAATGAAATCAAAACTGCCATCGGCACACCAGACGAACAGAAGGTACTTAAATCCGTTTTCCCTGAGCTTGAATCCATTTCTATCGACTACGGCATCATGGAAAAAGCCCATAATATTTTTGTTATTCCCGGAAGCTTCGGCTGGGATGACGTCGGTTCATGGCTGGCTATTGAAAGAATCAAAGGCTGCGATGACAATAATAATACAATTACAGGCAACGTTGTCACGGTTGACACAAATGGCTGTATTATCGAAGCAAAGGACAAGCTTGTTGCTGCTGTCGGCATTAAAGATATCGTCATTGTTGATACAGATGACGCCATCCTGATTTCCGGAAAGACTTCAACAAACAATATCAAGTCTGTTTTACAGAAATTACGTGAATCCGGTTCAGACAGCTATTTATAAATATTTAATCAAATCATAGGAGTGAAAAACATGAAAAATGCATTAATTACAGGTATTACAGGACAGGACAGTTCTTATCTTGCAGAGCTGCTTCTTGAAAAAGGCTACAATGTTTACGGTATCATGCGCCGAAAAAGCGTTGTTGATTACGGTAATGTAGAGCACATCAAGGACAAGATTCATTTTATTTATGCTGATATGACAGATCCGATTTCATTAATTACTGCAATGAAAATTTCTCAGGCAGACGAAGTATACAATCTTGCAGCACAGTCCTTTGTTGCAACAAGCTGGGAACAGCCGCTGGCAACAGCAGATATTGACGCTCTTGGTGTTACAAATATGCTTGAAGCAATCCGCATCGTAAAACCTGAGGCACATTTTTATCAGGCATCCACATCAGAGATGTTTGGTCTTGTGCAGGCTATTCCGCAGTGCGAAACAACACCTTTCTATCCGAGAAGTCCTTACGGCGTTGCAAAATTATACGGCCACTGGATTACAAAAAACTATAGAGAAAGCTACAATATGTATGCATGCAGCGGTATTCTTTTTAATCATGAGAGCGAACGCCGCGGTAAAGAATTTGTGACAAGAAAAATCACAGACGCTGTTGCGCGCATCAAATTAGGCGTACAGGATCACGTAGAACTTGGAAATCTTGATTCCAAACGTGACTGGGGACATTCTAAAGATTATGTGAAAGCAATGTGGTTAATGCTTCAGCAGGATACACCGGATGATTACGTCATCGCAACAAACGAAACACGTACAGTCCGTGAATTTGTTGACATTGCATTCAAGCATGTCGGTATGGATATCGAGTGGAGCGGTACAGGTGTTGATGAAATCGGTACAGATAAAGCAAGCGGCAAAGTTGTTGTAAAAGTAAATCCTAATTTCTTCCGCCCGGCTGAAGTTGATATCCTTCTTGGAAATCCTGAAAAAGCAGAAAAAACACTTGGTTGGAAACGTGAAATTTCCTTCTCTGACTTAGTTGAGCGCATGGTGAAAAATGACCTTGCACTTGTAGAAAAAGAAATCAAGGCTTCTCAGTTATAATACGGGAGGCTCATATGAAGGCATTAGTTATTGGCGCAGCAGGTTTTGTAGGTAATTACCTGCTGCGCCATCTTAAAGCAACCTACCCGTGGCAGCTTCACGCAACGAAACTGCCTCATGAAAATATTTTATTTAACGATGCATCCGTCCATGATTTAGACATTCTTAATAAGGAAGCGATTCAACAGCTATTATCCGAAGTTCAGCCGGATTACATCTTCCATCTCGCCGCCCAAAGTTCCGTGGCACTTTCATGGAAGCGTCCGGATCTGACCGTTGATATTAATATTAAAGGCTGCATCAATCTTCTTGATGCCATCAGGGATTTAGACTTGCATCCGCGCACACTCCTTATCGGCTCCGGTGAGGAATATGGTCATATTAAACCGGATGAAACACCAATAACCGAAGATACTCTGCCACGTCCGGGCAATCTGTACGCTGCGACAAAAGCCTGCCAGAACATGATCGGCAGCATTTATGCAAAAGCATACCAGATGGACATTATTATGGTCAGAGCATTTAACCATATCGGTCCCGAACAGTCCCCTGTTTTTGTCGTATCTGACTTTTGCCGCCAGGCAGCCATGATTGAAAAAGGCATAAATCCTCCCGTGATTCATGTCGGCAACTTAAATGCCTGCCGCGATTTCACAGATGTGCGTGATGTTGTCAGAGCTTACGGTCTCCTTATCCAGTACGGCAAATCAGGAGAAATCTATAATATCGGCAGTGGGAAAGCAATTAAAATAAGGGAGATTTTAGATAAAATCATCAGCTTTTCTTCTGTCCCGATTAAAGTTGAAGTCGATACCGAACGACTCCGCCCTGTCGACGTTCCAATCATAGAGGCCGACATATCCAAAACAACTTCCTGCATCTCATGGAAGCCTGAAATTTCTTTGGAAACAACAATCAGGGAGACTTTAGACTACTGGCGAAAACATATTTAAGGGGGGGAATTAAGCCATGAAAAACAAATTGTTCAAATCCGCGCTTGCTGTCACACTTGCATTTTCCATGTCACTGACAGCACCGGTGCTTGCCGCGCAGACAGACATTGCACCTGCTGTTCAGACGGAAATCACTGCAGAAAGCAGCCTGAACGAAACTGACACAGCACAAACAGAGACATCCGAGACAAAGGACACCGCCTCTGAATCAGAATCTTCCGAAACAAAAGACACGACCTCTGAATCAGAGTCTTCTGAAACAAATGACACGACCTCTGAGCCGGAATCTTCTGAAACAAATGACACAACCTCTGAATCAGAATCCTCCGGCACACTGCCTTATGAGGAAGACTCCACGGAAGCCTTTGTTGCAAGATTGTATGACACACTGCTTTTACGCCCGGCAGATGAAAAGGGACTTGCCGAATGGACAACGCTCTTAGAAAATCATAAAGCTACAGGCGCAGATATTATTAAGGGCTTCATCGAAAGCAAAGAATTTAAAGAACAAAATTATTCTGATGAAGCTTATATCACCGTTTTATATCATGCTCTATTTGACCGTGAACCTGATGCAACAGGACTTGCCCAGTGGCTTGAAGTACTTGAAGCCCATTTGAGCCGCAATTACGTCTGCCACGGTTTTATCGGCTCCGACGAATTTCACAAGCTTTGCAAAAAATATGGTATTCTTCCGGGCACATTAAATGTCAGCGGTATTTTAGATAAAAATCCGGATATCACAAAATTTGTTTATCGGCTCTATAAGCTTGTCCTTTCAAGAGATGCCGATGACAGCGGACTTAAAGCATGGGTAGAAGCACTTGCCACAAAGCGCAATAACGCTGCCAAAGTTGTTGAAGGCTTCGTGTTCAGTGATGAATTCAAATCCAAAAACCTCAACGACAGCGATTACATTGAAGTGTTATACAAAACCTTACTGGACAGACCTTCTGATCCGGAAGGCAAAAAAGACTGGCTGGAAGTTGCAGACACAGGTGTATCCAGAGCATTTATTTTAAATGACTTTATCGGTTCTGATGAATTTACAAAGCTCTGTGCAAAATACGGAATTACCCGCGGCAGTCTTGTATTAACCGAAAACAGAGATCAAAATAAAAAAACAACCGAATATGTCAGTCTCGTTTTTGAAAAAAGCTTAAGCCGTGCGGCCAATGTATCTGACCTAAATACATGGACAGGAAAATTGAACAATCGTACAGCTTCCGCCCGCGATTTGGTTTATTCTCTGATTTTCTCAGACGAAGCCAAGCCGCTCATTGCTTCAAATAAAGATTTTATCAACCGTGTTTACGATGCTGCATTATTCCGCGCCCCTTCAGATAACGAGCTTTCATCATGGCTTTCGGCACTGAAAAAGCAAAGTAAAACATCCGTATTTAATGACATCACAGCCTCGGATGAGTTTTCAAAACTTTGTAAAAAATGGGGTGTTCCAAACTATAAAAACGGCTGGAACAATTCACCGGACGGCATGTACTATGTAAAGAACGGCAAAGTACTGACCGGATGGCAGGTCATTGACGGCAGAAAATATTACTTGGATCCGTCAAAAGGCGGCGTCAAAGCCAATGGCTGGGCCTATGTTGACGGCTACAAGCTTTACTTTAACGACGGTATTTTAAATCAGAATGTCGATAAAATTATCGGCCGCCAATCACACTATGTCGTTAAAGTCAATACATATACAAACACCGTCACTGCCTATGCAAAGGACGGCGCTAACGGTTACATTATTCCTGTAAAAACAATGATTTGTTCAACAGGCGTTTCCAGCACACCAACCATCAAAGGAACATTTACAATCCGCCGTTACGCACGCTGGGGAACATTAATGGGACCTGTTTACGGTCAGTACTGCTCTCAGATTTACGGCGGCTACTTATTCCATTCCGCCTGGTACTATGTCAATGGAAATAACAGGACATTAAGTGTCTACGAATACTCAAAGCTTGGCAATAATGCTTCACATGGCTGTGTGCGAATGACTGTTGCCGATGCAAAATGGATTTACGATAACTGCAATGGTTCAACTGTAACTATTTACAGCAGCACCGATAAAGGGCCTTTTGATAAGCCTGCCCGCCCGAATCCTGTAAGAATCAGCGGCGATTACGGCTATGATCCTACCGATCCGGCTTTTCATTAAAACTATAATGTCGGCATCAGATATTGTATTCTAATATCTGTTTATTTAAGGAGATGTAATTTATGATAAGATCAAAAAAATTATTGGCTTTGGTTATGGCCGGTCTTATGACATTTGGTGCAGCACTTCCTGTCAGTGCTGCCGAAACTGAAACTGAAATCACAGAAATCACGGAAAGTGAGACGCAAGAAGTACAACAGCCGGATATTTTAGAAGCTGCAGGCTCTCAGACATTATCTGATGTTCCCGAAAAGGATATCGACATCAATGCTTTGATGCCAAATGACACAACGATGAATAATATCCTTTCCAATCTGCCACAGGCATACAGCACCGATGACGAACTATTTGCCATTCAGATTCAGGAACTTTATATTGTCAATAAGATTCGTGCATCATACGGTATTGACCTTCTTGCCTTAGGCGGTTCTCTAACCGATGCCGCAATGGTCCGCGCTGACGAGTGCCACGGCTACTTCTCACACACTCGTCCTAATGGTACCGACTGTTCCACAATTACTAAAGAAATGGGAATTCCATATATGTTCTTCGGTGAAAATATTGCACGTGGGCAGCGCTCTCCAGAGGAGGTTGTTACTGCATGGTATAACAGTCCCGGCCATCGTGCCAATATGTTATATGAAGGCTTTGATGTTATCGGTTTAGGCTACCGCTCCGGTTCCCCGACATGGGTACAGCTTTTCACAGGCGATTATGAAATTCAGGAGTTTGGAGTTTTAGGACTTGACAACTACAATGTCGGACAAACACTTGAGGAACAGGGCTTAGTTCTTACGATCCAATATACTAACGGCTTTACAGGCATTGTTCCTGTCATTGATGAAATGGTTACAGGTTTTGATCCGAATAAAGAAGGCCCGCAGACAATAACGATTTACTGCCAGGGCTATGACATCACTGTGACAATCAATGTTAAAGATCAGATAAAAGCATTTGTTTCACGGTTATATACTCAGTTGTTAGGTCGTGAAGCAGATCCTTCCGGTCTGAATAGTTGGACAGAA
>USSL01000098.1 GCA_900557175.1 uncultured Eubacteriales bacterium | reverse complement strand
TGAAGCTTCTGAGTGAAGAAATTCCATTCGTCCATAGGAAATACAAAAAGGCAGCCATCCAAACCTTTAGTCACAACAAATTCGTCCCCTAAAGTCTCTCTGAACTTTGAAGGAACGATCAGTCTGCCCTTTGAATCAATTGTATGATTATATTCTCCTATAAACATAGCATGTTCTCCTGCAAATATCAATGGTAATGAATGTCACCTTGTTTCCATTTCATACCACTTACCACCACTTTTCACCACTCATGACATAATTTTAGACCATAAGCCCCAATAAATCAATACATTTTTGAAATTTTATTTTTTTATACATATTAAAATAAGCTCTCTTTGAAGTTTTTAATTAAATATGCTAAAATTTAATTATAAATATATCTGCACAGTGACATCTGTGCCATAAGCGCCGGAATATTTTTCTATTCCAAGCTTATATTATCATATGAAACGGGGGTTTTATTTTGCAGGCAAAAAAAAGCGGACTGACCGGCCAGTTTGCCCGGTACGTCACGCCATCGGTTGTCTCTATGATTATTTTTTCATTTTACACAATGGCAGACGGTCTTTTCGTCGCCCACGGTGTCGGGGAAAAGGCGCTCGCCGCCGTCAATTTATCTGCGCCGTATAATTCAATTATTTTTGCCGTCGGACTTTTAATGGCTGTCGGTACATCCACTGTCATTGCCGTCAGTCTTGGCCGCGGCGACGAAGATGAAGCATGCCGTATATTCAGCCAGAATATATGCGTTGTCGCCTTTATTGCGATTGCCATAAGTATTTTGACTTTACTCAATCTTGAACGCTTTGCCATCTTTTTGGGTGCTGATTCAAAAACACTTGTTTATGTCAAACAATATGTGGGCACAATCGCACCATTTGCCATTTTCTTCATGGTTTCCTACAATCTTGAAGTGCTCGTAAAAACGGACGGCACACCGGCACTGTCTGTTGTCGGTGTGACATGTGCAGGTCTTAGCAATGTTTTTTTAGACTGGCTTTTTGTTATAAAATTTCATTGGGGCGTATGGGGCGCCGCCTTTGCCACAGGGCTTGCCCAAGTATTTTCAACACTGATTTTTTTGTCCTATTTTATTTTTAAAAGCCATAAACTAAAGCTTCGGCGATTTAAGCCCCAGCTTGGCATTTACAGACGTATCGTGCCTTTAGGTCTTGCAGACAGCATTACGGATATGTCAAACGGCATTGTCTTATTTTTGTATAACCGTACAATTCTCACCGTCATCGGCGTCGGAGGGGTTGTCTGCTACACAGTCATCGGCTATATTAATACACTTGTTATTATGATTATTTCCGGTGTATCTCAGGGTATCCAGCCGCTCATAAGCTTTCACCACGGCAAAAAAGAACAGAGCGTATGCCGGCGTTTTTATACAATGGGCCTTTTAACAGCCGTTATTTTTGGCATTGCCGCCTTTTTAATCAGCTTCTTTTTTGCCGGCGGCTTTGTCGGTATGTTCCTTGAAAGCGACAGCCCGTCCTTTCCAATGGGCGTGGGTGCACTAAAACTTTATGCATGGTCGTTTTTATTTGCCGGCTATAATATTGTCACTGCAGCTTATTTTACGGCAACCGAACACCCACGGCTGTCACTGCCTATATCGCTTGGCCGCGGACTTTTATTTCCGGCGCTCTCCCTTGCCATCCTGCCGTCGGTTATTGGTGAAAACGGCGTCTGGCTATCTGCCGTCGCCGCAGAAGTAATCTGTCTCCTGCTGACAACCGGATTTCTGATCATGCATCAGCGCCGCGCAAAAAAATTATAGAAACTAAACTGAAATAAAAGCACAGACAAGCATTATCCGCCTATGTCTGTGCTTTTTTAACAGCCGTTATATTTATAATTCCTCAACAGACAAAAGACCTGCCTGTTCCTCAATAGTTCTGAAAATCGAATTCCGGCTGCGCCATTGTCCGGCCTCCACCGATGCCTGAATAATAATATTCTGGCTTTTTGTTTTTTTCTTAATAACAACGACACTGCTCACCTTGATTTTTTCTTCCCGCAAATTTTTAATGGCATTACTCATTGCCTCGTCAGATTCAAATTCCATATAAACCTCATAGACATTTGAATGATTATCCACATAAATATCAATTTTGCTGAAAATTCTAAATACAATCAAAAGCGCCCCTGTTGCAAGAACTGCTCCGCTGTAATAACCGATGCCGACCGCAAGCCCGATGCAGGCACTTGTCCAAAGACTTGCCGCCGTTGTCAGCCCTGAAACATAGCGCTGCCCGGTCACAATAATCGTACCGACACCCAAAAAGCCAATGCCGCTGATGACCTGTGCGCCAAGACGCGCCACATCACCGCTGCCGCTTATATTTACATTCTGCTGGATATACTGACCGGTCATCATCACAAGCGCCGCACCAAGGCAGACAATCGTATGCGTCTTTACACCTGCAACGCGCCGTTTCATGCCTCTGTCAATGCCGATAATGCAGCCAAGCCCCATCGCAAGCGCCAGTCTCAGTACCGTCGATGCAAAATTCAAATCATGAAGATAAATGTCAATTGCTTCAATAACACCTGATAAACCGCCATTTCCCATAATCTTTCACCCCTAAAAGCAACCCTGCCATATCATCAGCCAAAAGCCGTCTGCTGTCTTACTTTGTCTGACTAACAGCTTCACCTGTTTTCTTTTGCTTCATACGCTTATAAATAACAAATATTGCCACAACAACGACAATGACTGCGGATAATACCTGAGATACCGGAAGACCGATTCCCGGAAGTAAAAGTTGGTCTGTTCTTAAACCCTCAATCCAAAAGCGTCCAAGGGCATAGCCTGCAATGTAAAGGCAAAATACCTCGCCCTCAAACTTCTTATGTTTTCTATATAAAAGAAGCAAGATTAAAACGCCTACATTCCAAAGTGATTCATATAAAAATGTCGGATGTACCTGCATATATGAAACACCGTCAACAGTCACAAGCTGCTGTAAAAGCTCAGGCGTCGTATAATAAGCCTCCTCCACATTCACCTGCATCGCAAATATATTGTCTGTATAACCGCCGAATGCCTCCATATTGACAAAGTTCGCCCAGCGTCCGATAATCTGACCGACAACAAGTCCGAGGCAGGCTGTATCACACAGCTTCCACATTGACAGCTTTTTGACCTTTGAATAAATAAGCACGCAGATGACAGCGCCAATGATACCGCCGTAAATTGCCAGTCCGCCCTTTCTTAAATTAAAAATTTCAAGCAGATGATCTTTGTAATAATCCCACTCAAAAGCTACAAAGTAAATACGGCAGCCGACAATGGCACTCAAAATACCGTAAATTGCCAAATCCACATAGTTATCTGTATTTTGTTTTGTCCGCTTTGCTTCCCAAAGTGCAACTAAAATTCCGGCAATCATACCAATACCGATAATGACACCGTAAAAAGCAATATGAAAGCCAAAAATATCAAAGCCTTTGACCATGTGCTCTATCTCAAGCCCCAAATGCGGAAAACGAACGCTTGCACCAACAACCATAGAAACCTCCTTTATCAGACATTAAATCTGAACAGGATAACATCGCCATCCTTAACAACATACTCTTTGCCTTCCATGCCGACAAGTCCCTTTTCCTTAGCCACCGTATAGCTCTGACATGCCATAAGATTTTCATAGGAAACAACTTCCGCCTTAATAAAACCGCGCTCAAAATCCGAATGAATCTTTCCTGCCGCCTGCGGCGCCTTCGTTCCTTTTTTAATCGTCCACGCTCTTGTCTCTGTCGGGCCTGCTGTCAGATAGCTGATCAGACCTAAAAGGCTGTAGCTTGCCTTAATAAGCTTTTCAAGACCGGATTCTTTAAGACCGAGGTCTTCAAGGAACATCTTCTTTTCATCCTCATCAAGCTCTGCAATTTCCTGCTCAATCTGTGCACATATGACAAAAACTTCAGAGCCTTCCTCTGCTGCAAATGCTCTGACTTCCTGAACAAAAGCATTGCTTTCACCATCATCCGCCAAATCGTCTTCACACACATTGGCTGCATAAATTACCGGCTTAAATGTCAGAAGATTAAAGCTGTTTAACAGTGCCTGTTCTTCCTCATCCTCAACTTCAAAATTTCTTGCCGGCTTTCCGCTCTCAAGGTATTCCATAAGACGTTTTACAAGTTCTGCCTCTTTTGCGGCGTCCTTCACATTTTTTGCCATTTTCGACACTTTGGCATAACGGCGCTCAAGCACCTCCATATCCGCGAAAACGAGTTCAAGATTAATTGTTTCTATATCACGCAGCGGTGAAATACTGCCGTCCACATGGATAATATTCGAATCCTCAAAGCAGCGGACAACGTGGACAATCGCATCTACCTCACGGATATTTGACAAAAACTGGTTACCAAGGCCCTCGCCTTTTGATGCGCCCTTCACAAGACCGGCAATATCAACAAACTCAATCACCGCCGGTGTAATCTTCTCTGAATCATAAAGCTTCGCCAAATCATCTAAACGATGATCCGGCACTGTAACGATGCCGACATTCGGATCAATCGTACAGAACGGATAATTGGCCGACTCCGCCCCCGCCTTCGTCAAAGAATTAAATAATGTACTTTTGCCTACATTTGGAAGGCCAACGATACCTAGTTTCATTTTTATCTTTACCTGTCCGAAAACCCTTTATTTATGCGGGTTTTCGCCTTTCTCTATATTTTTATTACACCCTTTTTACACCCTTTTTTCAACTGTGGGTGTAGCTGCTTCAAATTGCTGAACAGCTTTTGCAAGGGACTCGTCCGTAACATGAACATACCTGTCCATTGTTGTTTTAATACTTGCGTGTCCTAATAGTTGCTGTAAAACTTTAGGTTGTACGCCGCGTTCAATCGCGCGTGTAGCATAAGTGTGTCGTAAGGCGTGCATACAAAAACGCTTAATACCAGCTTCATCACACAATTTATATAAATGTGTATCGTAGGAACTGTTTTTAGCAGGTTCTCCTGTTCGCCAGTTGATAAATACCAAATCCCGCATGACAAGACATTTCTTTTCTCCCGTTCTGCTGTCTGTGTACTCCAAAATCTGTGAAAGCATTTCAGACTCTTTCCGGGTATCTTTTTCATCATAACAACTTTTTAGGATTGTATATGCGCGTTCTGTAAGCGGAATAGTACGATAACTTTTTTTCGTTTTAGGCGGACCGGCACGCCAATATCTCCGGCTGTGTCGATACTCTAAACTCTTATTTACAGTTAAAGTACGTTTTTTCCAATCAATAGCGTCCCATGTCAGACCAATCAATTCAGCCGTTCTCAAACCCGTTTCTAATAACAAAGCATACTGTCTATAATTATGAGAACGCTCTGCGGCTTCAAGAAACTTTTCCTGTTCCTCAACGGTTAAGTATTTAATATCATCTACTGCCCGGACTGGTTTCGTATATCGAACACCATTCATAGGGTGCTTTGCAATAATATCATTCATAACTGCTGATTTGAACATAGTTCCCATTGAAATATAGGTCTGCCGGATTGTTGAGCCTGCATATTCTGTTTCCATTCGATTTAAGACAGCTTTACAGTGCATAGGTTTTACATCAGCTATACACATAGTTCCTATCAATGGTTGAATATTTTTTTCGTAACGCTCACGATAATTTCTTATCGTATTTGGCGCAAGGTCACAAATGATATTATCAATCCAATAATTGAACCATTTGTCTACTGTCATATCAGGCGCAGTAACGATTAGATTATGTGTATCTTCATACTTTGCGTCAGCAAGCCATTTTTTTGCTTCTGGCAGCGTTTTGAAATATCCATTTTGACGCGCACCATTTTTAGCATAAAATCTTGCGAAATACAAACCGTCCTTTCTTTGACAAATACCTTTTCCACACTCTTTGCCTTTTAAATTTTTTCCCATGACGGACTCCTTTCACGTTAAAAAAAAGAGTCCAACGCAAATATAAAGTATATCACAAGGACTCCGTTTTTTCAATCTTAACAGACAAATATTTCAGCTATTAAAGGCTATATAATCAATTCTCGGCGAATGTATTCCTCAAATTCTTTACGCTTCACTAACTTTCGTGTTCCAACATATAAAACAAAAGGGCAGTTTGGCTGTTTTAACATGGAGTCAATCTTATTGATACCTATGTTGCTATATTCAGCGGCTTCCCTTATTGTTAATGTTATTTTCAAATGGATAGGTACTCTTACTTCTGTTTCCTTATATAAATGCAGTTCTTTTTCTTCACTGCTATTTGATTTATTCATTAGAATGTCCCCCTATCTTTTTCAATTTAACAAAAAATAGGCTCATCAGACGGTTTTAGCAAACCTCACAAGAATTTCACTTCCACATGGTTCTCATGCAGCTCTACCCGTTGCCTGCGACGCTTCTAACGCTCGGACTACGGCGGTAAAGGAGTATCATTATACCGATATATGGATTATGGCGACAGAGTTGCTAAGTCTGCTATGGAACGCTGATAGTTCTCGCTCGTTTTGTCCCTCCTTTCAGTCATGGCGTATCAGCCCAACGGCTCCCCATATATCGAATGTATCTGATTTGCCTTATGCTGCGTCGCCGTTCTATTGCGCCGCTTTCTTTA
>USSL01000097.1 GCA_900557175.1 uncultured Eubacteriales bacterium | reverse complement strand
GGACTTCGTAGGCAACGCAGCGTATCGCAAAACTGTTGCATCGTCCTTACAGCGTATATCGTAAGCATTTTACAACATACTTACAAACCTTAATTTACAGCTTCAAATTCGCCAGCAGACTTCCGAGGCTTGTCGCCGCCTGTCCGTCTTCTTTATAGTCAAAGACTTCTTCCGGTACTTCCGAAACTTCAGCAACGTCCTGAAGTGCTTTGGCGCTTAAACTTAACTTGCCATCTTTATTGGCGATGACTTTAACTTTGACTGTATCGCCCTCTTTTAAAACTTCATGGACAGATTTAATGCGCTTTTGGCATACCTGTGAAATATGAAGCAGACCGGAAACGTCATCGGATAATTTGACAAAGGCACCGTAAGATGTAATTTTATCAACAACACCCTCGTAAACATCGCCGACTTTAATCTGATTGATTTTCGCATTCTTTTCCTCGGCGGCTTTTTCAATGGCAACAGCCTTTGCAGAAAGTACAAGGCGCTTTTTCTCAGCGTCAGCTGTAATAATCTTTGCCTGCACCGGTTTATTCAGCCATTCGTTTAAATCCTCCACATAAGTTAAAGCAAGCTGTGAAGCCGGAATGAAGCCGCGTACGCCGTCCACATAAACGATAACGCCCGCATTCACAACGCCGCCAACCTTTAAGTCAAGGACAGTACCATTTTCCATCATCTCCGCAAAACGAGCCCATGCACCTTCCTCGTCGGCCTGCTTTTTAGATAAAAGCACATTGCCGCTGCCGTCATCCTCGCGAATAACAACTGCTGTTACTGTATCGCCAACCTTCACTGATTTAATGGAAAAGGACGGATCACCGCTCAAATCTTCTTTTTTAATAATGCCTTCACAATATGAGTTTAAATCAACTGTCACTTCGTTTTCCGAAACACCAATAACCTCACATGTAAATACATCGCCCTCTTTAATTTTTTTGAAAGATGCATCTATGGAATCTTTATAATCATCCATTGACTCTGTCTTTGTTAAAACTTCCTCTGCCATTTTTCAATCCTCCTGAGCTAAATAATATTGGAACAAACGTAGATGCCCCTTTAGTATCTATAGTTTAATAGAAATCATTCCGGATGTCAATTATGTGCCGCCGAAGTACACAAAACCTCCGACACCATCGCCGGAGGTTTTATATGATTTTATTTTGTTAATAATCTCATAATCTTGTTGCTGCGCTCGACAAATTTTGTCAGTGCATCGGCTGTCAGCGGCTTGTGTGCGAGCAGCGCAAGATCGTAAAGCTGCTGGCATATCATTTCTGTATTTTCACCATCGCCGTTGTTTAAAACGTACTGTACAAGATCATTATTTGCATTTAAAATGAGTGTCTCGCCCTCACCGCCGAACATACTCATATCCATGCCCGGCATTGCATACATCTTCATCATATCCTGCATACGACGGCTTTCCTCAGACAACGTAATCATTGAAGAAACGTCGGCATTTTTAAGCTTCTCAACCTTCACTGTCAGATTGTCTTTACCGAGAGCTTTCTTGAAAATCTCGGTCAGAGTCTTTGTATTCTCCTCAAGTGACTTACCCTCATCCTCTGCTGTTTCTTCTTTGAAAATATCGGCAAGGTCTGTATCAATACGTTTAAATGATACGCCCTCCTTTGCCTGTTCAAGATTTGTCACAAACGGCTGGTCAATGTTGTGTTTAAGAATCACAGCATCAAGACCTTCTTCCTTAAACATGTTAATATACTGTGACTGCTGCACTTCATCTGTCACATAAAATACCTGATTTTCATGCTTTTCCTTAGCTGCTTCAAGATAATCGTCAAGTGTAATATATTTGCCTTCAAGGTTCTTATAAATGATAAAGTCTTTCATCTTTTCATTGAATTTGCTGTCCTTAATGCAGCCGAATTTAATGAACGGATTAATATCATCCCAATATTTCTCATAGTTTTCACGGTCTGTCTTACACATACCTGAAAGCTTATCGGCAACTTTCTTTGTAATATAATCTGAAATTTTTCTTACAAAGCCGTCGTTCTGAAGCGCCGAACGGGATACGTTAAGCGGCAGGTCAGGACAGTCGATGACGCCTTTAAGAAGCATTAAAAATTCAGGAATGACTTCCTTAATGTTATCGGCAATAAATACCTGATTGTTGTACAGCTTAATTGTTCCCTCAATGGATTCGTACTCAAAATTAATCTTAGGGAAGTATAAAATACCCTTCAAGTTAAACGGATAATCCATATTCAGATGAATCCAGAATAAAGGCTCTTTATAATCGTTAAATACTTTGCGGTAGAAGTTTTTATATTCTTCCTCTGTACATTCATTCGGATGCTTTGCCCAAAGCGGATGAATATCATTTAAAAGCTGAGGACGTCTTATAATTTTTGCTTTATGGCGCTCAGGTGTTACCTCAACAGTCTCCTTTGTGCCGTCCTCATTTTCTTTTTCTTCTGTCTTTGCAGGCTCAACAATGTGTTCAACAACCGTATCTGTTTCTTTAATATCAGACTCATCGATTGTCTCATATTCCGGCTCATTGCCCTCTTTTGAAAGATAAATTTCAACAGGCATAAAAGAACAATATTTTTCAATGACTTCTCTTGCCTTGTATTCATTGGCAAATTCAAGGCTGTCATCATTTAAGAATAATGTAATTTCTGTACCGCGTTCCGTACGGCTGCCCTCGCTCATCGCATACTCGCTGTCGCCGTCACATGCCCAATGGACAGGCTCGGCGCCCTCTTTATAAGATAACGTCTCAATTTCAACGCGCTCGGCAACCATAAATGCAGAATAAAAACCAAGACCAAAATGTCCGATAATCTGATCCTCGCTTGTCTTATCCTTGTATTTTTCAAGGAAATCACTGGCGCCTGAAAATGCAATCTGCGTAATATATTCTTCAACCTCGTCGGCTGTCATACCGATACCGTTATCAATAAATTTCAGTGTCTTCTCATCAGGATTTACAATGACCTGAACTTTGAACTGCTCACCCTCCGGCAAAGTATATTCGCCCATCACGTCAAGCTTCTTGACTTTTGTCACTGCATCGCAGCCGTTGGAAATCAGCTCTCTGAAAAAGATATCATGGTCTGAGTAGAGCCATTTCTTAATAATCGGAAATAAGTTTTCGCTGTTAATGGATAAATTACCCTGTTTATTCATAAAAAATCACTCCTCAATAAATTTTGGCGGCAGCTGCCGCACATTTTCTGTTCGTCTAGTGATTATTTTAACGCTGCCTTACAGGATTGTCAAGAAAAAATTAGCACTCATTTTGAATGAGTGCTAATAATTTTTAGTGTGATATTCCTGAGGCGTCCTCTGACAATACAATTTAGGACTATTCTCTTATATATTTTCCGTAAATGCAATATGATGCTGGCGAAAAAACGTTTTGACAGTTTCATCCCAAAGGTGCTCAACCGTCTTATCCAATATAAATGTCTTAAATGAAATACCGGTCACACAGGTGAATATATTTTTTTCATAGCGCAGATTCATATATAATCCCTGAACATCTTCAGGTTTTATTGCCGACTGATTGCGCTCTAAAAGCCACCGCATATTTTCGTCGGAAAGCTGCAAAACAAACTGAAACGATACCGGCAGCTTATGTCCTTTAATGATATTGTAAGCAAGCGGTCTTATTTCCGACCAAAGGCAAAGACTCCTGCCGCCGAGCACTTCTCTCTCATCGTCTGAATAATAGTCTTTATTCAGGCTGCCGCCAAGTTTAAACTCCGCAAATGTATTAATCGTGGATTCCCGGGCATAAAACTTATCAAAAACATCGCCTGCAAGAAGCTTTGATACAAAAAGCTTACCGTCCTCTATGGTTAATGCTGTCATCTTCTATTTCCTCTTTTATAAACATCATTAAAAATCCGAGAAACAGCATAAGGCACGCAAAAAGCACCGCCTTTTCGCCAAGCTGCCCCGTAATTACGGCGCCGAAAGCCGCACCGATAATAAACACTAAAATAATTCCGTAATAATGGAAAACCTTATGCAGCGCCTTTTCATCCTTTGTATGCATATAGACCGCAAGCGCCGCCGTGCCGCTTCTTAAATTTCCCGTGCACATCGTTGTCGCATAAGCATTGCCCCGCACCTTCCTGAAGCTGTCCACCTGAAGCGCACAGACAAAAGATACTGTAATATTTGCAAGCATATTTAAAGAGTGAGGCATCAAAGATACAAGCGCCAATAAAAATATTTCCATCATCACAATAATCTGCCGCCAGTGGATTTTCTGAAGTCCCTTAAAATGCCACTGGATTTTTTCCACGACAAGCACGCCGCCGGCAAATGCCAGTACAGGAATAAGATAATAAAGCGCTGACACAAAGCTTCCCTTTGCAATATTGACGCCTAAAAGCACAATATTTCCGGTTTGCGCATTGGCAAAAACGCCGCCTCTTGATATAAAAGTATAGGCATCTAAAAAACCGCCGGTCAATGTCAGAAGCACAGCAAGCGCCGCCGACTCTGAAATCTGTCCCTTTCTTTTGTAGGTCATGACATTCATCCCCTTATAAATCAAGGCTGCCTCATACAAACGCATTTGGCAGCCTCATCTTATCATTACAGCCAGTTTTTAATAGAAGTATAAATACCTTCACTGTCAAGACCGTATTTCTTAATCAGTTCTACAGCAGGTCCTGATTCACCGTAAACATCCTGAACACCAATCTTTAGAAGCTTTGTCGGCGCATTCATACTTAAAGTATCTGCCACTGCGCTGCCAAGACCGCCAATAACAGAATGTTCCTCAACAGTAACGACTTTGCCCGTCTTTACAGCAGAAGCTGTCACAAGTGCTTCGTCTAAAGGCTTGATTGTATGAATATTAATCACTTCCGCATCAATACCGTCAGCCTCAAGCTTCTTCGCAGCTTCAAGTGCCTCGCAGACACAAAGACCAGTCGCAACAATCGTAAGATCCTTACCCTCTTTTAAGACAATTCCCTTACCAAGCTCAAAATGGTAGTTTTCCTCATCATTGATGACAGGTACTGCAAGACGTCCGAAACGCATATAAACAGGACCTTTATGTGCATAAGCCGCTTTAACGGCAGCTCTTGCTTCCACATCATCCGCCGGGTTGATCACAACCATGCCCGGAATTGTACGCATCAGTGCAATATCCTCATTACACTGGTGTGTTGCACCGTCCTCACCGACCGAAATACCGGCATGTGTCGCGCCAATCTTCACATTAAGATGAGGGTAACCGATGCTGTTTCTAATCTGCTCATAGGCACGTCCTGCCGCAAACATGGCAAATGTGCTTGCAAAAGGAATCTTGCCTGTCGCTGCAAGACCTGCGGCGATTCCCATCATATTCGACTCAGCGATACCACAGTCAATATGTCTGTCCGGAAATTCCTTTTTGAACATATCTGTCTTTGTCGCACCTGCAAGGTCAGCATCAAGGACAACAACATTTTTATCAGCCTTGCCAAGCTCAATAAGTGCCTTGCCATAGCTCTCTCTTGTCGCAATCTTCTTTACTTCTGACATAACGCTGCACCTGCCTTTTCCAAATCTTCCATAGCAATCTTAAATTCATCATCATTTGGAGCCTTGCCATGCCAGCCCGCATTATTTTCCATAAAAGATACGCCCTTGCCTTTAACACTTTTCGCGATAATTGCTGTCGGCATCCCCTTTGTTTCTCTGGCTTCCTTAAAGGCTCTTGCCAAATCATCAAAATCGTGGGCATCCACATTAATCACATGGAAATTAAACGCCTTAAACTTCTCATCAATCGGATATGGTGAACATACATCTGCAATATTACCGTCAATCTGAAGGCCGTTGTTATCGATAATCACAACTAAATTATCCAGTTTTCTTGCACCGGCAAACATTGCCGCCTCCCAAACCTGACCTTCCTGTATCTCGCCGTCACCAAGCAGTGTATAAACACGATAAGCATCTCCGCTCATCTTTGCAGATAATGCCATACCGACTGCTGCTGAAATACCCTGTCCTAAAGAACCGCTGGACATATCAACGCCCGGAATACCTTTCATATCAGGATGTCCCTGTAAATATGAACCGACATGACGCAGTGTAAGCAAATCTTCCTTCGGGAAAAAACCTTTTTCTGCCAGTGTCGAATACAGACCCGGAGCCACATGACCTTTTGATAATACGAAACGGTCTCTCTCAGGCATATCAGGATGCTTAGGATCTACATTCAGTTCTTCATAATAAAGATAAGTAAAAATATCTGCCGCTGACAAAGATCCGCCCGGATGACCGCACTTTGCACTGTGTACAGCCCTGATAATACTCTTGCGGATTTCATTGGCTGTCATTTGAAGTTCTAACTTATTCATCGTACTCTCCTTTGATTTTATCACTGTTTAAAGATGCCGGCATACGCCCGCTACTTTCCTAACCTTAATACTATCAACAATCCTGTGAAAAGTCAAAGGATTTTTTGCATAGGACTTTCCTATACCATAAAAAGGACGGCCAAACGGCCGCCCCATCATTTCAATATTCAATTTAATATTCAGGCTCTATGAGTCCGTAAGTATTTCCGTTTCGTTTGTAAACGACATTAATTTCGTCTGTCTCCGCAT
>USSL01000096.1 GCA_900557175.1 uncultured Eubacteriales bacterium | reverse complement strand
TATGCGACAGGCTACGCAGCGATGATGTACAGCTTTGACCTGACGAAGGAGAGATATTATGGCGCTTACGGCGGACTTTTATTTGTCGGTGTTTTCTTATCCATATTGTTTTTGATGGCGATGGTCATTATTATCTACTATAAGCAGATGTCCGAGGGATTTGAAGATAAAGCGCGGTATCACATATTAATGCAGGTGGGCATTGACGAGCAGGATGTGCGAAAAACAATCAATAAGCAAGTGCGCTCAATATTTATGCTGCCGCTTTTAGTGGGTGTGATTCACACGGCCGCTGCTTTTAAGATGATGGGGCATCTTGTCAGTATGGCTGATGTGGCAGGTATTGAGAATTATGGCATGTTCGGACTGTGTACAATCATTGTGACCGGTTTAACAGCACTCATTTATATGGTTGTCTATAAGATAACTGCAAAAGCTTATTATAAGTTTGTTTATTGAGAAAATTTTAACAATATTTTAAAAAAAGTGTAAAAATATTGATTTTTTCAATGTTTTCGCTATAATGATAATAGGATTTACACAAAAGGACGGAGAAATCCGTCCTTTTATAATGATATAGTCCATTCTTTTAGAAGCTTGTGCTGCATGAATACATTTCATGCGGGAATGGGCATTTGCATGAGAGGAGATAACATGAAAAAGGTTTTAACGATTGCCGGTTCAGATTGCAGCGGCGGTGCAGGTATTCAGGCGGATTTAAAGACAATGAGCGCCCATAAGGTGTACGGGATGAGTGTCATCACGGCATTGACAGCGCAGAATACAACAGGTGTGTACGGTGTTTTGGATGCCGGTGCAGATTTTGTCGGACGTCAGCTGGACTGTGTATTTGAGGATATTTACCCGGATGCCGTAAAAATTGGCATGGTTTCAAATATAGAAACAATAGAGGTCATTGCTGAGAAGCTTTTAAAATATAAGGCGAAAAATATTGTGATTGATCCTGTGATGGTATCAACAAGCGGCTGCGCGCTTATGAGCCCGGATGCCTGTGGAACACTGATTGAAAAGCTGCTTCCGCTCGGTGACATTATTACACCGAATATTCCGGAGGCTGAAAAACTCTGCGGTTTTGCTATTCAATCAGAGGATGATATGATCCGCGCCGCAAAAAAAATCGGCTTCAACTTAAATGGCAGTGTTCTGATCAAGGGCGGGCATTTAACAGAGACAGCCGACGATTTACTGATGTGCGGCGGCGATATCCGCTGGTATCAGGCGGAGCGCATTGATAATCCGAATACCCACGGTACGGGCTGTACACTTTCCTCGGCCATTGCAAGTAATCTGGCACTCGGCTTTGATATGCCGCAAAGTGTTGCCAATGCCAAAGCCTATATTACCGGAGCCTTAAAGGATGGACTCAATCTTGGAAAAGGCAGCGGGCCATTGAATCATTGTTTTAATATATAAAGATTGCGGGAAGATTGTGACAGCTGTCACCAGAGCTTGAGAGGTGATTTTTATGGATGATAAATTACTGAAACAAAGTGACTTGTTCATAAATAATAGAATTGCGATGCGGCACGGTTTTTTGTGGGATTACGCATCTGTTCAGGGCGTCTGTGCCCTTATGTGGTCGGCCTATCAGAAGGAAATTGATGTAGAGAAAATACGTCAGTGCAAAAAGGCGCTGAAGGATGAAGCGGAAGTGTTTTGTTATCTTGAAGATAATGCTTTTGTTGCGGCCGCTGCCATGCTGGCGCTTTCCGATAATCCGCCGTATATGCTGAAAAAACTCAAAAAGCTTTATAAAATGATGATGGCTGAAGGTTTTAAGCCGACGGGACAGCTGCTTTTAACCGCGCTTATTCTTATACGTTTTCATGATGAAAGAGAATTTCCGGCGATTATTAAAAAGACAAAGCATATATGTCTTTCACTGAAAACAGGGCCATGGCATGAGATGGTTGTGCCGGCAGATCAAATCGAGGCGGCACAGAGTACAATCGGTGCGGATGTCAGGGCAGTGATGCAGCGGGAAAAACAGTACAGACGGCTTTTAAGAGATGAATTTCCGTCGCCGGTGATCGCAGAGCTTTTAAGCAGCAGCCTGATTATTGATCACAGCAATGAGGCGGGCAATGTTGTCAAGCTTTTATCTTTATATGCCACTGTCCGCGGTGAGTCTGAGAAAATATATTTTAAATATGCGTATGATTATACAGCGCTTGCGGTGCTCACGATGGTGACAAAGGTGCCGGAGGAGACGATGACAAAGGTTTTTGAGGTATATGATTATCTGAACGCCCGGCAGGAGCTGAATCATTTAAAACTGGCCCAATATCAATACTTTTATTATTCGGCAATGATTGTTGCCATGACTGATATAGGGCAGGCGCGTTATAGTAAATATACATTTGAGAGTGACGGAGATATATTTATGGCAGCAAGTATTGTACCGCTTATATCGCTTGTCATATCGAGAACATAATATAAAAACGTGCAGCAGCGCGTTTCACATGAAAGCAGGGCTTAAGTGCCCTGCTTTAAATAGTTTATAACTTCTTTGGCTGTCGGCAACTGCCCTTTGGCCGGAATATGTAAAAAATAGTCCGGCTCGTGAATGTCCCATAAGTAGTGGGCGTCGGAATCACAGATCATCCGGCAGCTGTTCAGGTAAGGGTTTGAGGCTGCAATGGCATCACGGTTTGCCGGATTGTGCAGTTCAAAGCATGTAAAACGGCTGTCAGGCGGCACAAAGCCAAGATTGGAGATAAGACTGTTGCTTGTTTTATCAATATGTGCCGGAATCATGATGCCGTCGTAACTTTCGGTCAGAGCAAAAACATTGTCAAAGGAAATATCAGTGCTTCCAATCAGAAGAAGATCTTCCTCACCGGCAAGGCAGTCATTTTCATCCATGATTTGCTGCCGCCCGAAAATATCCGGTCTGTTTTTAATGGGCATGATATGCCGGTGTACATAGCTGTCAAAATCAAGGGCAGCTTCCAGACTCTTAAAAAGACAGACAACATGAACCTCCTCAGCCGTACAAAGCTCCATGCCGGCAATCGCCGTAATACCGCAGTCTTCGGCTGCTTTTAAGACGGCCGGACAGTTTTTGCAGCTGTTGTGGTCGGTAACAGCAATGACAGACAGCCCTTTTACAGAGGCCATGCCGGCAATATTTGCCGGTGTCATGTCATCATCGCCACAGGGCGACAGGCAGGAATGGATATGAAAATCGTAAGAAAAAGCCATATTATAAGCCTCCGTCAAGAAGCAAATGGACTTTGAGCGCTGCATCAAAAACAGGCAGTGCTGTTTTAAATACACAGATACCCTGAGCTTTTGCTTTAGCCCGGCACATTTCATCAAGGTCAGTCCCCTCGGCTAAAATAATGCAGGACGCATCGGCTAAGGATGCTACGGCAAGTGTATTAATATTTGCCATGACAGTCACCCATGCACAGTCTGACGGCGCACGGCTCATGGCAATACTTAAAAGGTCACAGCAAAAAACTTTTTCAATAGTTCTTTCGCTGTTTTCAGCTTCAGAAACCAGTTCTAAAAAATCACATTGAGTTAAATCTTTAATAGTCATTGAAATTCACCTCCATGTTGTGTGCCGTCATTGAAGCGGCGGCAGCGGAAAGGTCTTGGTCTGCTCGTTGTTGTCTTTTGTGTCAGCGTCAAGCAGTGCAATTTCCTTTGTAATCCGGTCAATATATGTCTGGAGCATATAAATGCAGTCGGTTGATGCGGCGTCGGCTTCCATCGCTTCCTTTGCAAGTTCCTTGTATTGGAGTGAAAGCGTATGGATATCTTCCTTCAGTTTGTGAATGCAGTCGTGTTCTGAGGCCTCGCCGCGGACAATATCTTCCGCAAGAGCATGGCATGACGGCGCGCCGCACGAGCCGCAGTCCAGTCCCGGAAATTTTTCAGTCAGCGCTTCAACCTGTTTTAGCTTCTTTATACTGTCGATAATATTTTCTCCCAGATTAAAAACCGGTTCGTATTTCACAGGAGTCTCCCAATACATTTCGGAAAGCCCGGCTTTTGTGTCAAGATGGGTGACAGATACCGGAAGATAGCGGTTTAACCGTTTAAGCTTTGCTTTGGCAATATAAGGATTTTCAACAGTGAGGACGCCGCCGACACAGCCGCCGCTGCACGCATTCAGCTCTATAAATCTCAGCGCAGTCAGCTTTTCATCTTCCATATCTTCAAGAACATGAATAACGTTTTCGATACCGTCGGCTGCAAGGTAGCTGTCAATAATAAGACCGCCGGCCTCACCGCCGCTGCCGCCCCAGCCGATGCCGATTTTTCCTGAGGTAGACAAATCCATCGGCGCGCCCTGTGCCCTTTTCATCAGCGGCAGCATGAGCGGATAAACGTCTTTGATGGCAATAACGCTGTCGATTTCGCTTTTTTGTGTGCCAAGGGGCGATTTTGCAAAAGTGACCTTGGACGGACACGGCGAAATAAATACAATGCCGATTTTTTCTCTCGGAAGCCCGGTCTTTTTCTGTGCCTTAGACAGTGCCAGCCTTGCGGCAATTTCCACCGGCGGCAGCAGCGGCAGCATATGGTCGATCAGGTTTGGAAAACGGACTCTTATAAGTCGGACAACACTTGGACAGGCGGTGCTTATAAGCGGCCACTTCTCAGGATGCTCCTCCACATAAATCCGGGAGGCGGCGCTGACTAATTCTGCGGCGGCACTGACTTCAAAAACATCGTCAAAGCCCATATAAATAAGGGCGGTGAGGACGATATTCACATCATCGAGATTGTTAAACTGGCTGTAAAGTGTCGGTGCAGGAAGCGCCACCGTGTATTCATATTTTTTAAGCACATCGTCAATGACATCCCGCCGTATTTTTTTTGCATGGTGCGGACAGATGCGGACGCACTCGCCGCAGTCGATACAATATTCACTTGTGATTCTTGCTTTTCCGTTTCGGACGCGGATGGCCTGAGTCGGGCAGCGTTTAATACAGTTGATGCAGCCTTTGCACAGGTTTTCCATCAGGTAAACGGAATGAAAAAATTTATTCATGACATCACTCCCGGATTTTTGACGATCATTGTCACTGTCGTGCCTTTGCCGACGACAGAGTTGATAGACATATCGTCTGAGTATTTTTTCATATTCGGCAGTCCCATGCCCGCGCCAAAGCCTAAGGAGCGCACATCATCCGGCGCTGTCGAATAGCCGGCCTGCATTGCCTTTTCTACATCGGCAATACCGGGGCCTGTGTCGGCAAGCACCATTGTTACCTTGTCGGGGGCAATGGTGACGGTAATTCTGCCGCCATTGGCATGGATAACCATATTAATTTCGCCCTCGTACATGGCGATAGCGACTTTTCGGACAATTTCCGGGGCGACGCCAAGCTGCTTCAGAATTTTTTTTGTGTCGCTGCTTGCCTCGCCGGCTCTCGTAAAATCATCCGAGGAAACATCATAGGTTAATACAAGCTCATCATTCATTTTGATTTCCTCCCCGCAGTCCGGCTTCGTATAAAAGACCGCAAGCCGTAAACATTGAAAGCTCTGTCGTCATGACTGCGAGCCCATGGCGTCCGGCAAGAGCGAGCATCTGTGCATCCGGTATCTTGCCGCGGACAAAAACAATACATATAATATCCATCATTTCAGCAGTGCGCATGACCTGCGGATTGCAAAGTCCTGTTAAAAGTACGGACTGGTCTTTAAAAAAAGCAAGTACATCGCTCATCATATCAGAGCCGCAGGCGGTGTGAACCTCCCTGTCTAAAGCATCTTCGCCGCTGTGAAGTGTGGCACAGAGCAGGGACATAATTTCACGGACTTTCATTGTGATTCCTCCCAGTTTAAAATTGTTTTAAAGGCATGGATGTTAAAACATAAGGCATACATCCTGAACTTTATGAATTATCGGAAAATTATACATACATATAGTATAACATTGAGTATGGAAGTTTTCAATAAAATGAAAACAAATGCTTGTTAATTAACAAACATAATGTATAAACTAACATAAGCTTATACGAAAAATATATGTTTAAAAATCATAAAAATTTTGAAAAATTATAGCAATTTATAAATGATAGTGATATAATGGACGGAGAAAATTTGTTTGAAAATAAGGAGTGAGCGTATTGAGTTGTAAGAAAAAAGGGGTTCCTTTTACGGGAAGTGAGGAACAAAAACAGGCGCTGATGCAGGTCATTGATGCACTTAAAAACGAAAAAGGCGCATTGATGCCGATTATGCAGAAGGCGCAGGAAATTTACGGCTATCTGCCGATTGAAGTACAGACGATGATCGCCGACGGCATGGGGATTCCTCTTGAAAAGGTATACGGCGTGGCAACATTTTATTCCCAGTTTGCTTTAAATCCGAAAGGAAAATATCAGATTTCAGTCTGTCTCGGCACAGCCTGCTATGTCAAAGGCTCAGGTGAGATTTATGCAAAGCTGCAGGAGCTTTTAGGCATTAAAGGCGGCGAGTGCACACCGGACGGCAAGTTTTCACTGGATGCCTGCCGTTGTGTGGGGGCCTGCGGTCTTGCACCGGTCATGATGATTAACGGCGAGGTTTACGGAAGACTGACACCGGATCAGATTGAGGGCATACTGGCAAAGTATGAATAAAGCCTATGATGCCTGAAATTTCAAT
>USSL01000095.1 GCA_900557175.1 uncultured Eubacteriales bacterium | reverse complement strand
ATTCAAGACCGGACAGTGTGCTTGGCGGTACGGAGGTTTTTGCAGCGAGAGAGGCGATGGGCCGTGAGATGGCATGTCAGGCGCCGGCATCTGTTGATGCTGTTGTGTGGGTGCCGGATTCGGGGCTTGCGGCTGCGGCAGGCTATGCGAAAGAAGCGGGATTGCCGCTTGTGGATGCCTTTATTAAAAATAAGTATTTTGGCAATAATCTTGTCAAGCCGGATGAGGAGATGTTTTTGCGCGGCATTAATATGAAGCTTTCGGTAATTTCAGGCAATGTGCGCGGCAAAAGAATTGCGGTTGTTGATGACTCGATGATTCAGGGAACGACAGCAAAGATATTTGTGGCAGCGCTTAAAAATGCAGGCGCAAAAGAAGTGCATCTGCGTATTTGTGCGCCGATTGTAAAATATCAGTGTATGTATGGCGCCAGTGCGCCTGACCGTCAGATGGGCGGACATACAATGACAGAAGAAGTGATTTGTAAAAATACGGGCGCGGATTCAGTGAAGTTTCTTTCAATCGACGGCTTGAAAAAAGCCTGCGGCGGTGAGGCGAAAGGTCTTTGCTGTGCCTGCTTTGACGGTAATTACCCTGTTTAAAAATAAGATGATAAAAGCCTTTTGGCGAGGAGGACAATGATGGATTATAAGAATTCTGGTGTGGATATTGAAGCCGGTTATGAATCGGTACGTTTGATGAAGGAACATGTGGCAAAGACAATGCGTCCGGAGGTTTTGACAGATATCGGCGGATTTTCCGGCGCCTTTTCTATGAAAAAGTTTAAGGATATGGAGGAACCGACACTTGTTTCGGGGACAGACGGCGTTGGTACAAAGTTAAAGCTTGCGTTTATTATGGATAAGCATGATACTGTCGGTATTGACTGTGTGGCAATGTGTGTCAACGATATTGCATGTGCGGGCGGTGAGCCTTTATTCTTCCTTGATTATATTGCCTGCGGCAAAAATACGCCGTCAAAGATTGCCCAAATCGTTAAGGGCGTTTCTGAAGGCTGCCTTCAGTCCGATGCAGCTTTAGTCGGCGGTGAGACAGCAGAGATGCCGGGCTTTTATCCTGAAGATGAATATGACCTTGCAGGCTTTGCAGTCGGTGTTGTTGATAAAAAGGATTTAATCACAGGAAAGGATATCGCCGAAGGTGATGTGCTTTTAGGTCTTGCATCATCGGGTGTTCACAGCAATGGTTTTTCATTAGTCCGCAAGATTTTTGATATGACAGAGGAATCCTTAAATACTTATTATGACGAACTTGAAAAGACATTAGGCGAAGCTTTAATTGAACCGACAAGAATTTATGTTAAAGCAATGAAGGCGCTTAAAAATAACGGCATTAAAGTAAAGGGCTGCAGTCATATCACAGGCGGCGGTTTTTATGAAAATATTCCGAGAATGCTTCACGACGGCGTTCAGGCAGTTGTTTACAAGGACAGCTATGAAGTGCCTGCAATCTTTAAGCTGATGGCTAAAAAAGGCGATGTTGAAGAAAAAGTGATGTACAATACATATAACATGGGTATCGGCATGGTGCTTGCTGTTGCGCCGGATAAAGCTGACGAGGCGATGAAGGTGCTTGAGGCTGCCGGTGAAACAGTTTACAGAATCGGTGAGATTAAAGCCGGAGAAAAAGGTGTGGTTTTATGCTAAAACTGGCAGTGCTTGTATCAGGTTCGGGAACGAATCTTCAGGCGATTATTGACCGTATTGAGGACGGCAGTGTACGCAATGCAAAAATCGAGGTTGTGATTAGCAATAATCCGAACGCTTATGCGCTTACACGGGCGAAAAATCATGGTATATGCGCCCGCTGTATTTCACCGAAGTCTTTTGAGACGAGAGAAGCTTTTAATGATGCTTTACTTGAGGCGCTCACAGAGGCAGGAATAGACCTTGTTGTGCTTGCCGGCTTTATGGTTGTTGTACCGCCTGCGATTATATCAAAGTTCAGAAATAAAATTATTAATATTCATCCGTCTCTGATCCCATCTTTTTGCGGACAGGGCTATTACGGACTTCATGTTCATGAGGCGGCGCTTAAAAAGGGCGTTACAGTCAGCGGCGCTACGGTGCATTTTGTTGATGAGGGAACAGACACGGGCCCGATTATTATGCAAAAAGCGGTCGAAGTCAGACCGGGCGATACGCCGGAAACTTTGCAGCGGCGGATTATGGAGCAGGCCGAATGGGTCATCATGCCTAAGGTCATTGATGCGATTGCCGGCGGCCGCGTCACAGTAAAAGACGGCATTGTTGAAATTGAGGAGGAAGAAGCGTGAAGGTACTTATTGTAGGCAGCGGCGGCAGAGAACACGCCATTGCATATCAGGTTTCAAAAAGCAGTAAAGTGGATAAAATTTATTGTGCGCCGGGCAATGCAGGTATTGCTTCTCTGGCAGAGTGTGTGGACATACAGGCGATGGAATTTGAAAAGCTTGTCGCTTTTGCAAAAGAAAAGGCAGTTGATTTAACTGTGATCGGTATGGATGATCCGCTTGTGGGCGGTATTGTCGATGCTTTCGAGGCGGAAGGTTTAAGAGTTTTCGGACCGAGAGCCAATGCAGCGATCATTGAGGGCTCAAAAGCATTCTCAAAAGATTTAATGAAAAAGTATCATGTGCCGACAGCCGGTTATGAAACGTTTACAGATGCCGGGGCAGCACTGGACTATCTTGAGACAGCGAAAATGCCGATCGTTTTAAAGGCAGACGGGCTGGCACTTGGCAAAGGCGTTCTTATCTGCAATACATTAGAAGAAGCCAAAGCAGGTGTGAAGACATTAATGCTTGATAAGCAGTTCGGCACAGCCGGTGACAAAATTGTCATTGAAGAATTTATGACCGGACGTGAAGTTTCTGTGCTCTGTTTTAGTGACGGCAAAACGATTAAGCCGATGACATCTGCACAGGATCACAAGCGTGCCAAGGACGGTGACAAAGGCTTAAACACAGGTGGTATGGGCACATTTTCACCAAGCCCTTATTACACTGAAGAAATGCAGCAGTTTTGTCAGAGCGAGGTGTTTGAAAAAACAATCAGGGCGATGGCAGACGAGGGTAGAACGTTTAAGGGCGTACTTTTTGTCGGCCTGATGCTGACTGAGGACGGACCGAAGGTGCTTGAGTACAATGCCCGTTTCGGTGATCCGGAAGCGCAGGTTGTACTGCCGAGAATGAAGACAGATATTATTGATGTGTTTGAAGCATGTATTGACGGTACACTGGATAAGATTGACTTGGAGTTTGAGGATAATGCGGCAGTCTGTGTAATTTTGGCGTCTGACGGTTATCCTGAAAAATATGAGAAGGGGCTTAAGATTACAGGCCTTGAGAATTTTGACGGCAGGGACGGCTATTATTGTTTCCATGCCGGCACAAAACAGACCGGGGACGGCATTGTGACAAACGGCGGCCGCGTACTCGGCGTGACAGCAAAGGGCAAAGATTTATCTGAGGCGAGAAAGAATGCCTATGCAGCAACGCAGTGGGTAAACTTTGCAAATAAATATTGCAGAAAAGATATCGGTAAAGATTTTTAAAGGATATCCATAAAAAATTAAATATAGGCCAGTTGAAGGTTGCAGGAAAGCAGGTTTTACCCGCCGAAGGAATAATACTCTCAGGTATCTTTCGTCAATGACGGAAGATGGGACTGTAATCAGATGGCTCTCTGGAGAATCCCTTAGATGGGTGCCGAAGGTGAAAGTGGTTGATCCGCGAATCTCTCAGGCAAAAGGACAGTGTAAGAAAAAAATGTATGAAAACTCTGTCCTTAATGATATTAAAATTAAGGAAATGAGGAAGAAAAATGGATTTTGTAATGAATGTTGTCAATTGTGTGAATAAGTTTTTATGGGATTATGCGCTTTTATTTCTGCTTGTGGGCGCAGGTGTGATTTTTACAGTCAGCCTTCGTTTTATTCAGGTAAGAAAATTTAAGGCCGGGATGAAAGCGCTGTTCGGAAACTTTTCACTTCATGGGAAAAATGGTGAGAATGGGCTCAGCTCATTTCAGGCGCTGACAACTGCAATCGCAGCACAGGTAGGTACTGGAAATATTGCAGGTGCGGCAACAGCCATTGCTTCCGGTGGCGCAGGCGCTATATTCTGGATGTGGGTGAGTGCATTTTTTGGTATGGCAACCATTTATGCGGAGGCTGTTATGGCGCAGCATACCCGTGTCAATAAAAACGGCACGGTCGTTGGCGGTCCGGTTTATTATATCCGCTACATATTTAAAGGCAAATTCGGAAAATTCCTTTCAACATTTTTTTCAATTGCTATTATTCTTGCACTTGGTTTTATGGGCAATATGGTTCAGTCCAATTCAATCGGGGTGTCCTTTGCCAATGCTTTTCATGTAGAGCCTTTAGTCATCGGTATTTGTGTGGCAGTTGTTGCCGGAGTGATTTTTTTAGGCGGCATTAAAAGAATTGCGAGAGTGACAGAAAAAATTGTGCCGTTGATGGCGCTGCTTTATATTGTCGGCTGCATTGTTATTTTGTGTATGTTTCCGCATGGTGTCGTACAGGCGGTCAAAGATATTTTCGTCGGTGCTTTTGCACCTCAGGCTGTTGCCGGCGGTGTTCTTGGCGTCACGGTGCAAAAGGCAATGCGCTTTGGTGTGGCGAGAGGTCTTTTTTCAAATGAGGCCGGTATGGGCTCAACGCCTCATGCGCATGCGACGGCAGATGTGAAGCATCCGTGTGACCAGGGAATTATTGCAATGATGGGTGTGTTTATTGATACTTTTGTCATTTTGACATTGACAGCACTTGTGATTCTTTCAACAAATGTTCTCGGAAGCGGACTGACAGGCTCTGAGCTTGCCCAGAGTGCTTTTGATGCCGGATTCGGCTCGTTCGGTAAAATATTTATTGCTATCTGTATGCTGTTTTTTGCTTTTACAACGATTGTCGGCTGGTATTATTTCGGCGAAGTGAATGTACAATCATTGTTCGGCAAGAAGGCTGTCAGAGTTTACAGTGTGCTTGTACTCATATTTGTGATTGTCGGTTCAGTTTTAAAAGTAGATTTAGTATGGAATCTATCGGATATGTTTAATGGTCTGATGGTTCTTCCGAACTTAATTGCAATTCTTGCCTGTCTTGGCGTTGTGAGAAAGCTGACAAAGTCTTATGAAGAACAATAAGGAAATATAGAGATACAAAAGACGCTGTGCCGTTACCAAAAGGTGACGGTGCAGCGTCTTTTGTATTTTAAAAGAAGGATTATTTTTCGTTTTGATTAATATAGCGTACAAGTGCTTCCAGTTGAACAAGCACTTCTTTTTTTCGATTTTCTCCCAAAGTTTCTAATGTGGCTAAAAGCTTCATATCAAGTTTTGAGAGGGGGATGGCAGCTGTCAGGCAAGGCTTAATTTCTAATACTTCATCAGCCGACAGGCCATAAAGCTGAGCCAGTTTTGAAAATGTAGCAAGGTCGGGCTCGGCAACATTGTTTTCATAACCGGAAAGAGATTTTTTGTTAATTCCGGTAAGCTCCATGACTCTTTTCTGAGTATATTCTTTATTTTCTCGTGCGTTTTTTAATACTTCTCCGATATCTTTCATAAATCAAGTCCTTTCTTAGAATATATAATAAGGCAAAAGCTTACAAAAATGCGGAAAGTCTTAAAAATAGCGACTTTTTGCATTGACATCTTAAAAATTAAGACTATAATATAGACTATAGGATGCATATATCACATGCTGTCATATGCAGAACTATGAGATTGTTTTTTGAAGAAAGAGAGGAGTAAAAAAAGACATGAAAAAGAGAAAAGTAATGACAAAGACCTTTGCTCTTTGTTTGTCTGCTGTGTTAATCGGCGGTAATGCTGCCAGTGCTGTCGCTGCCGTGACAGACACTGGCTTTGTTGAGCAGACATCAGGCACAGCACAGACGTCTCAGGAGACAAAGGAAGACGTGAATGTTAAGGCAACAACAAAGATTGATTTGACAAAAGGTTACTTTGAAGGCTACGGTCAGGAGACGGGCGTTTTGTCAGCAGAACATCTTGAGGAAAGCAATTATTGTTTAGGATGGCTTCCGACAGTCATTGCAAAAGATGGTTATAAGTGGACAGGCTGGAAAGTAACAGACAGTAATGGTGCGGTAGTCTATACATTAGATGCCGGAGCATCTTCAATCATGTTTGCCAATAATCCTGATTTGGATTACACGGTTGAAGCAACTTTTGAAAAAGAAGTTGTTGAAGAAGTGAATGTTACAGCAGTAACAAAAATTGATTTGACAAAAGGTTACTTTGAAGGCTATGGTCAGGAGACAGGCGCTTTATCAGCAGAGCATCTTGAAGAAAGCAACTATTGTTTAGGATGGCTTCCGACAGTTGTTGCAAAAGATGGTTATAAGTGGACGGGCTGGAAAGTAACAAACAGTGCAGGTGAGGTTGTTTATACATTAGGTACAGAGACATCATCAATTATGTTTGAGAAAATTGACGATGACTATACGGTTGAAGCAACTTTTGAAAAAGAAGTTGTTGAAGAAGTGAATGTTAAAGCAACAACAAAGATTGATTTAACAAAGGGTTACTTCCCTGAATACGAAGGCACAGCAGAGCTGTTTGCAGAGCATCTTGAGGAAAGCAATTATGCATTAAATTATTTACCAAAGGTGACTGCAAAGGA
>USSL01000094.1 GCA_900557175.1 uncultured Eubacteriales bacterium | reverse complement strand
TAATATCTGCCCTTGTTGCCACTGTACCAAGACCTCCGGTTTCACCAAGTGTCTTTGTCAGTGATGCATCTTTACTTTCCATATATTTTGCCGGATGTTCCATCGCCGACAAAAGTGTGGCTTCCGTCAAAAATGCCGGCGGCTTTGTAAGCCCCTCCGTCATCTTCACCTCAGAAATATCAAGGCTCATGCCCTCACATAAATTTTCAAAGCCTTTCGCGGTGCTGACACTGTCTTCCGCTTCCTCTGCATCCAGATCGCGACCGACACTTTTCCATCCCTCATCAATGACTGTCCGCCCACATATCTCAAAAAGCTGACCGCCGATATGTACGGCAAGCTTCACTTCTTCATAAACAAACGGCGGCATCAGCACTGCTAAAAACCGTTTGACAACAAGCTCATAAATTTTGCGCTCCCCGTACTCAAGTTCAGAAAGCCGCACGCCCTGCTCTGTCGGAATAATGGCATGGTGATCACTGACCTTTGCATTATTGACAAATCTCTGATTTGCCTTTGCAAGCTTTTCTCTTAAAATAAGCCCGCAGGCAGCCGCCCATTCCGGCGCCCTGCACGCGCGCACTCTTTCCTCCAATGTCTCCGCCACATCTGTTGTCAGATACCTTGAGTCGGTTCTCGGATAAGTCACTGCCTTATGATGCTCATAAAGCCGCTGCATATAATTCAATGTTTCCTTCGCCGAAAAGTTATACAGACGGTTGGCATCTCTTTGAAGCTCTGTCAGATCATAAAGAAGCGGCGCGTATGTTTTCTTGACCTTTTTATCTGCCGAAATAACGGTACACTTGCCGCCGCATACTTTTTTATAAATCTTCTCTGCCGTTTCTTTGTCAAAAATGCGCCCGTCTTTCGTTTTTTCGCTGCGCCACACAAGCTGGAGCGCCCCGGCCTTTGCTGTAATACCGTAATATTTTTCCGGCTTAAAATTTTTAATTTGTGCATTATGCTTTTCAATAATTGCCAGAGTCGGCGTCTGGACACGTCCGCAGGATAGCTGGGCATTGTACTTCACTGTCAGCGCTCTTGTCGCATTAAGTCCGACAAGCCAGTCCGCCTCAGCTCTCGCAACCGCCGCTCTGTACAAATTATCGTAATCATGGCCGTTTTTCAAATGTGCAAAGCCTTCTTTGATGGCTCTGTCTGTCACCGATGATATCCAAAGCCTTTTGATCGGCTTTTTTACACCGGCTTTTTCAATAATCCAGCGGGCGACAAGCTCGCCCTCCCTGCCGGCGTCCGTCGCAATAATAATTTCAGAAATATCTTTTCTAAAAAGCTGTGTTTTCACGATCTGAAACTGGCGTCCCGTTTTTTTAATCACTTCCAGCTTTAAATGCTCAGGAAGCATCGGCAGCGTTTCAAGCGACCATTCTTTATAATCATCCGAGTAACTTTCCGGATCGGCAAGCGTCACAAGATGGCCAAGCGCCCATGTCACAACAAAATCCCTGCCTTCAAGGCAGCCCCCGGCTGACTTTCCACAGCCAAGCACCCGCGCGATATCACGTCCCACACTCGGTTTCTCTGCAATAACTAATGACTTCATGTATCTCTCCTTAAAACAATGGCGGCACACACGCCGCTGTCTGCTATAATGTTTTATTATACACTATCCACAGCCTTTTTTAAAGTCTGTTTTCCCTTGACAAATTCTTTTTTATATATGAAGATAAAATCATACAAACATTCAAAAGTTAAATTATTTTTTCAGGAGGGTTATAATGTCTGATTTTTTTAAGTACATGGAAACAATTTCACCGGCAATAACGCACATAAGCGCCATGTGTGTGTCGGGCCCGCATACCGGCGAAAAAGGTCTGTTTGCAAATGGCCGGTGGGTGTTTACAACCGGTACGCCTCAAATTTTTGCAATGCTTTCACCTGAGCTTTATCATTTTTCCGGCCCAAAGCTCATCACCGCCGGTTCAGATACCTTTTTCTGTGAAACAGTTACCGATGCACCTGAGCTTATCATCTGCGGTGCAGGGCACGTATCTATGCCGGTTATCCGCCTCGGCAGGATGACAGGCTTTCATGTCACAGTGATTGATGACCGCGCTGATTTTTGTCATAACGCACAGTCAAACGGCGCTGACAAAGTTTTGTGCCGGCCGTTTGAAGAAGCGCTTGATAACCTGACGCCAAAGAAAAACCGCTATTTTGTCGTTGTCACACGCGGTCACGAATACGATATTGCCTGCTTAAAGCAGATTCTTTCCTCAGACTTTACTTATGTCGGCATGATGGGCAGCCGGACACGTACAGTTAAAGTGAAAGAAGCACTCATCAGCGCCGGTATTTCACCGGCACTGGCCGATGCTGTCCATATGCCGATCGGACTTCCGATTAAAGCAGAAACACCGGAAGAAATTGCCTTATCGATCATGTCTGAAATCATTTTGGAAAAAAACAGCCGTCATCCGTCCTACAGCTATACGAAAGCAATGCTTCAGGCACTCAAAGACGGGCATTGTGCGCTTGTCACTATTTTATCACGAAAAGGCTCCTCGCCGAGAAGCGCCGGCACGAAGATGGTTGTTCTTGCAGACGGGCAGTGTATCGGCACTGTCGGCGGCGGCATTGCAGAAGCACGGATCACAAAACTTGCCTCAGAATGTATAAAAAATCATACGACCGCCGGTTACACCGTCGATATGAGCGGCAAAGAAGCTGCAGAAGACGGCATGGTCTGCGGCGGACACATTGAAGTTTTTATTGAAGCTGTATAAGACAACATAGACCTTTGCACAAAAAAACCGGCACACGCCGGTTTTTTATTGCTTTTTATTTACTTTTACTGTTTTTCAAAAATAGCCTGAACACCTTCGATGTCAAGTGTGAGAAGACCGTCTTCAAGGACAAGTTCTTCTGTCTCATCATCAATTGTCACATCATATTTGCCGCCATCTTTTGCTTTCCAGTCACCTTCAGCTGTCTGACCCATAGCATTCCCTTTGATTTTTCCATCAGCAGTAAATTCTAAACTCATAGAAACATCCTGACCTGTCTGCTCGGAAAATTCTTCTAATGAAATGTCCACACCTGCCATCTTCATCTTTGTTGCTTTCCAATTACCGACGATTGGATCTGTCTTACTGCCGCACGCTGTAAGCGCGAACATAAGCATCAGCATCGCTGTAAGAATTAATGCAATTTTCTTTTTCATAACTGTTCCTCCTTGGAAAAAATAAATATATCCGTGCATATATCGCTTGGATATGATTTACTATTTTACACTAATCCAAAGAGCTTGTAAATGATTTTTTGTGCAATTTTACAATTTTAAAACAATTGTCAGCTTTTCTTAATAAAGTCGCCGCCACACTTCGGGCAATGAATGCTTATACGCCCTTTGCCCTTTGGCACACGCACTTTTTGGCCGCAGGACGGACACTTATAAATGCGGTAATCTTTCTTTTGTGCCTGATAATTCTTCTGACGGCGAAACCATGCGCCAATACCGCCAAACCGGCGCGCAAACCACTGATTCTCACTGTAACGCTTTTGTATATTTCTTGAAAACATACGCCAGTAGGCGACAACAAGCAATGCAAGCTCCAGCGCATAAAGCCATCTGCTCCCGACAAACATATTAATCATGATAAGTCCAAGCACAATGCCGATATTAAACTTTCCAAGAGTATCCACACCGTAACGTCCCATCATAAATCTTGCAAATCTTTCTTTCATCCTGTATCTCTCCTCTTTTTGATGCCGGTCAAACCGATATACTGATGTTATTTTACGCCGTTTTTTCGTGAAAGTATATTAACAAAGTATAAATTATCATAAAAACTTTATACAGGAATATTAAGCTGTGCTTCTTCCTCGGCTTCTTCTTTAAATTCCTCGATTTTTACAGGATCAATGACCGGCAGATCCTCCGAAGACTTTAAGCCGAATACTCTTAAAAATTCTTCCGTCGTTGCAAAAAGAATCGGACGGCCCGGCGCATCAAGACGGCCGGCCTCACATATGAGGTCATATTCCACAAGCCGGTTAATGGCATGGTCGCAGCTGACACCTCTGATTTTTTCGATGACCGCCTTTGTCACCGGCTGCTTATAGGCAACGATTGAAAGTGTTTCCAGCATAACGTCAGTCAGCACATGTTTCTTCGGCTGATGTGTCAGCTTTACAATATAATCATACATGACCGGCTTCGTACACATCTGATAAGCACCGTTAAGCTCAATAATATGTACGCCTCTGTCATCTGCTTCATATTTATCCATCAGCCGGTGCATCAGCTTTACAAGCGTATCCGCATCAAGCTCAAGAACACTGCACAATTCTTCGACAGTGATCGACCGTCCCATCGTAAACAGCAGTGCCTCTGCGGCTGCCTCTGCTCTTTTTATCTCCATCAGCTTTCCTCCGTCATATCTATCATAATATCGTCAAACAGGTTTTCCTGAACGACTTTAATCTTTCCGCTTTTCATAAGTTCTAAAACTGCAAGAAAGGTCACAACCATATTCAGCTTTGTCGGCTGCTTCTCAAGCATTGCCCTGAAGCTGAAATGCCTGTGCCGTTTTCCATAGCTTTCCATCTCGGCAATCTTATCCGCGAGATTAATTTCCTCCTGCTCGATTTTTCCGTACTTACTTCGTATCGGATCAAGCTTATCCTTTTGCCTGCGGATGACTGACTTGAAAATCTGGTGAAGTTTTTGTATTGTCATATCTCCGACAAGCTCGTCAAGATTGACCGGCGGCTCCTCGTACTTTAAATCCTTTGGCAGCGTCATTTGCTTAAAAAGTGCCCGACCTGCATCAAGCTGCTTATCCTTAAGCTCCATTGCCGCATACTTATACATCTTATATTCCAAAAGCCTTTCCACAAGCTCTGCTCTCGGATCTTCATCATCCTCCGTCTCCGGCTTTTCCTCCTTCGGCAAAAGCATCTTGGATTTGATTTTGAGCAGCGTGGCCGCCATAACCAAAAACTCGCTCATCACTTCCATATCCTTTTTTTGCATCTGCTGAATATATTCAAGATACTGATCTGTAATCAATGCAATCGGAATATCATAAATATCTATTTTGTTAATATCTATCAAATGGAGTAAAAGGTCTAAAGGTCCTTCAAACACCTCAAGCTTTACCGGAATTGCCATTTTTTTATCCTCGCTTCATTCTTACATAATGACTAAGTATACCATGATTTTTTTTATTCGTCAAAGTCACCAAAGCCACATTTTTGCCGCAGCTTTAATATAATCGGCAAAGCCTGCGCCAAGAACACGCTCACCGGCACAGATTGACACACTGCCTATTTTTTCTTCACCAAGATAATAATCGAGACTGCCGACCGCATCCCCCTTTTCTACAGGCGCGTCAATTTTATCAGGAATATTTTCTTTCCTTGTAATCGCCGATAAATCTGCGCCGTCCATATCAAGATAGGAAAATCCGCCGTCATAGTAAAGAGGCACACTGTCTCCTTTTCCTTTTAAAACCTTTAAAGGCGTAAGTGCGGGCGGTTTTTCATCTTTATAAAGACGGCATCTTGAAAATCCGTAATTTAACATGGCTGCGGCTTCCGAAAATCTTGTTTTTGAATCGGGCGACGCCAAAAGTACTGCAATCATATCAATGCCGCCTCTGTTTGCCGTCGCACTCAGACAATATTTTGCCGTCGAGGTACTGCCCGTTTTAAGCCCTGTACAGCCGTCAAACTGGCGCAGCAGCTTATTTGTATTTGATAATGTAAACTGCTTGCTTCCCTGCTTTGTCACATGGGTAATATCCTCCATCCATATTTTTGTATAGTTATAAATTTCCGGATATTTTAAAATAAGCTCGCGGGACATCAGCGCAATATCTCTTGCGGTCGAATAATGGTCGTTGCTGTCTGTAAGTCCGCAGCAATCCATAAAATGGCTGTTTGTCATGCCAAGCGACTTTGCCCGCGCATTCATCATTGCCACAAAAGCTTCCTCCGTACCTCCGATATATTCGGCCATTGTCACCGCCGCATCATTGCCGGAAGCAATCACAATACATTTAATCAGCGTCTCGACCGTCTGCTTCTCCCCCTCCTCCAAAAACACCTGTGAACCGCCCATGGACTTTGCATGGGCACTTGTCGCCACTTCATCTGTCAATGCAATTTTTCCATCTGCAATGGCATCAAAAATAAGAAGGAGTGTCATGACCTTTGTGACGCTCGCAAGCGCCCGCTTCTCATCTGCACCTTTCTCAAAAATAACCTGTCCTGTGGACGCCTCCATTAAAACGGCCGATGGCGTCTGTAAAGTCAGAGCCTCACCCGCCGTATCACCGGCAGACGGATTCTCCTCATTTGCAGACGCCATCCGACATGGCAGCATAAGCACCGCTAAAACGATGCATATGCCTTTTATGAATTTCTTTTTCATTGCCAGCTCCCAAAGCCTCTTTTACTAACATTGTAAGCGCCGGAAGCTGCTTTTATAACCTCTATTTTATTCGTGCTTTGACTTTTGCTCCTTAATGTATTCCTCAATCTTCGGATTTTGTGCCTTATAAAGTGATTCCAGCTCCTCATAGGACTCTGCAAGACCATTCTCCACAGGCTCGGAATCCACTCCGGCATGCTTTTTAGAAAATACAATTTTAAGAAGTATCGGCGTCACAATCGTCGTTACAACAACCATAATAACGACAGGGCCAAAAAGATTCGTGGACATCAGTCCGACAGCATTACCTTTATTGGCAACAATAAGGGCGACCTCACCACGTGAAATCATACCGATACCAATCTGCACACTTTCACGGTTTGAAAAATGCATCAGTTTAGCGCCCAAACCGCAGCCGATGACTTTTGTCAGCACCGCCACAACAACAAGAAGAACTGCAAATAAAATAATACT
>USSL01000093.1 GCA_900557175.1 uncultured Eubacteriales bacterium | reverse complement strand
GAGCCACTCAAGGAAATCCTTTGCTTCCTCTTTTACCGGCGAGTTCGTATTAACGCCCCAGTAACCTGCAATACCGACATACAGCTTATCATTTGCTTCAGAATCATCGTTGATTGGGAACGGCATTAAACCGGATTCGATATCCTCTGAAACAGCGTCAAGTGCCGGCTGGTTCCAGTTTCCGCCTGCCGTAAAGCCGACAGATTCACTTGTAAACTGTGCCATCTGTGTATTAAAGTCTGTGTTCATAGGACTTTCACACTGGGATACATCATATAAAAGGAAATTTGCAAGCTCTGTAAATATAGGATCTCCGACGAAAGTTTTTGTACCGTCATTTAAGCCGTTAATAAATCCCATCGGATCTTCCTGTCTTGCAATACCTGTATTCACCATGAACATACCTGCCTGATACCAGTCCATGTAGCACTCTGTCAGCGGCTGGATACCGGCGTCTGAAAGCTTGCCGCACACTTCTTTAAGCTCTGTCATTGTTGTCGGCAGTGTTTTAATACCGGCCTGCTCAAAAAGTTTTTTATTGTACATATAGCCCCAGCCCTCAACCGATGTCGGGAAGCCGCAGACCTTACCATCGATGACAATACCTTCCTTCGCCTGATCAACCATATTTTCAACCCATGGCTCACCGCTTAAATCTTCAAGATTTGAACTCCACATTTTTGCATCTTCATAGCCTGTCAGTGTAAAAATATCCGGAGCCTCACCGCCTGTGAACTTTGTTTTCAGAGATGTATTGTAGTTATCACTTGCAGATTCTACAACAAATTCCACGTCAGGATGCGTTTCTGTGTATTTCTTTGTAACCTCTTTGAGCGCTTCGTCAATTTCAATTTTCATCTGATAAATGTAAATTGTCTTTTTATCCCCCGAAGCTTTGCTCTCACCGCCGCCCTCTGTTGTGTCACTGCTCTCACACGCAGTCAGTCCGAGCGTCATCACGCCCGCTAAAGCCAATGCTAAAACTTTTTTCATCTTCTTCATTTCATTCTTCCTCCTTAAACTTATGCCGTCAGCCTTTGACAGCGCCGGCCATAATACCGTTAATAATTTTTTTCTGTAATATCACAAATACAATCACAATCGGCAAAATCGACATCATCAGTCCCGGCAGCGCCAAATCCCATTTTGTCGCATACATACTGAATAATTTTTTAATCGCCAGCTGAATTGTACTTAGCTTACCATTATCAAGCAAAATCAAAGGAATAATAAAGTCATTCCATATCCAGAAAATATCCATGACAAAAACTGTCACCATTGTCGGCTGTAAAAGCGGCATCACAACTTTAAAAAATACTTTGACCGGTCCGCAGCCGTCAATTTTTGCCGCTTCCTCAAGCTCATACGGCAGTCCCTTAACTGCGCCGCGCATCATGAAATAAGCAAAGGCCAGTCCAACGCCCCAGTAGGTCACAATTGTTCCCTGAAGCGTACTGTTCATATGAAGTGTTTTCATCACCTGGACAATCGGGATCATAATAGACGCAAACGGTATCAGCATGGATAAAATAAGCAGCTTTTCAAAAATTTTTGAATAAACTGTCGGGTGACGCTCTGCCCAGTAAGCTGTCATCGCCGAAAAAATGACAATGCCGACAACCGAACCGAGTGTCACAATTGCTGTGTTTGCCATCACCTTCGGAATTTCAAGTGTTGTAAAAGCGTTGGCATAGTTTGAAAATAACAGTTTCTTCGGAAGCGCAAGCGGCTCAGAAATAATATCTCCGAGCGGTTTAAAGGAATTAATCCCTGCAATAAAGAGCGGACACAGGAAAATGAGCGCTAAAATAAGTATGACTATAAACAAAACGACATTCTTAACTCTCTGTTTTTTCACAGTAACTCCCTCTCTTTCTTATTTGTAAAATAGAACTGTATGCCTGTGATCACCATGATAATGACGAAAAACACCATGGATTCTGCCGTTGCAAGACCGTATTTATTATTCGAAAAGGCATCGTTGTAAATTGCAAGCGCCAGTGAGTTTGTAGAACCGTAAGGCCCGCCTTTTGTCAAAGAGAAGTTTAAATCAAACATCTTGAACGCATTTGCAATCGTCCAAAACAGACAGACCGTAATATATGAAATACAGAGCGGTAATTTCACCTTAAAGAAAATCGTAAGACCGTTCGCACCGTCAATCTTTGCCGACTCAACCATCTCCGACGGAACGCCCGAAAGCGCCGCAATCATAATAACCATCACATAACCCGCATTCTGCCATACACTGACAACAACAAGCGCCACAAAGGCTGTTGTTTCTGTCCCAAGCCACTGCTGGTCTAATATGCCGATATGGAACGTTTCGGCGATTGCCGGAAATCCATTCACAAAAATAAACTGCCATACAAAGCCGAGAATTAAGCCGCCGATTGTCTGAGGCAGATAAAACATAACTCTGAAAACGCCTGTACCCTTCATCTTTGATGTGAGCGCCACCGCAAGCAGCGTACCGACCACACAAATTAAAACAACATTGACAATTGTAATTTTTAACGTAAACCAAAATGAATCAAGAAAACGTGATTTTCCTGTAAAAATGTCAATAAAATTTTGAAATGCGACAAAATTTACTTCATTGGCTACGCCGTTCCAGTCTGTAAACGCATAACCCATACTGATAATAAAAGGAATCAGCACGGCAATAAAAAATGCAGCTGAGGCCGGTCCTAAAAATAACAGGTGCCTCCAAAATCCTGTTTTCTTCTTTTTCACAACATTCCCTCCCTCGAAATTTGTCTTTTTTTGTCTGACTGATACTTACATTATATAGTCTTAAGCCGGCAATAATCATCGCATTTTTTAGCAACTAATATACAAATAATTGATATTAATTTTTTGCTGTTTTTCTTTATATTGACATTTTAAGTCGGTTTGATATAATCAGATTATATTTACTTTCATTGAACGGAGACTGTTTATAATGGATTATTTTCATGAGATTATTAAAGTTCCAAGTGAGTTTTTAGCATGGATTTATCTGATTTCAGAAAACCATGTAACTTCCGTTGCCAAGCACTGGCACCGAAGTCTTGAAATTACTTATATTCTTGAAGGTGACGCTCTTTATGATATTAACGGATATCAATTTATTGCATCTTCCGGCGACCTTATTTTAATCAACAGCGGCGACATTCACGCCTGCCAGATGAATTACACACAAAAAACAGAGGCAGTTTCTGTCATTATCCCTTTCCCGTTTTTAAAAGAGGTTTTTCACAATATTGAGGATATCCGCTTTCTCACAGATCCGAATAAACCCGGCTATCAAACGCTCGTGCAGGCCTTTATAGACATTTATCCCGTCTTTAAAGAACGAAAATCAAATACTTTCTATCAGCTTAAAGTCAACAGCTTTTTTTATGAAATTCTTTATCTGCTGTTTTCAGATTTTCAGACGCCAAAAACTGTGCCGTCTGCCATAAAAACTCAGAAATATATGAACAGATGTACGCAGATCATGGATTATATCGACAACCATTACCGTGAGACAATTACTTTAGATACGCTCGCGTCCGACTATGGCATTTCAAAGGAACACCTTGCACGGACATTTAAAGAATGTATGGGAACGACTTTTAAAAAATACCTGACAAGCATACGTATGCACCATGCTTATCAGGCACTGATTGACAGCGATTATTCAATTCTGCAGATTGCCCTCGACAACGGCTTTTCGGACGCGCGCGCTTTTACAAGCGCTTTCTGCAAATTTTACGGCGAGACGCCCCAAAAGTACCGCAAGGCACTTCAGAACACACAGACGTCCCATGTCAAATACTCTTACTTAAGAACAAGAGGCTCCCTGTAATCTTGCAGGGAGCCCCGTTGTTTCACCTTATATTTCAATCGCCTCAAGCACTGCTTTCAGTTCTTTTGTCGATTTTATAAGCTTTTCCATTTCTTCATTATCCAGCGGAATATCAAGAATTTTTTCAGCGCCATTCTGACCGACAACCGTCGGAATACTGATACATAAATCTTTGAGTCCATAAAGTCCTTCCATATAGACTGACACCGGCAAAATAGAATGTTCATTTCTTATAATGCACTCAACGATACGCTCAACAGCCATCGCCACACCGTAGTAGGTTGCGCCCTTTTTGCCGATAATCTCATAGGCGCTGTCGCGGACGTCTTTATAAATTCTGTCTGTTGCCGCCTCATGGTCATAATAGCCTCTCAGCTCACAAAAATGATTGAGAGGTATACCGGACACATTTGCAGAACTCCACAGTGCCAGCTCACTGTCGCCGTGCTCGCCGATAATAAAAGCATGAATACTTTTACTATCCACATTTAAGTGGCGGCTCAGATGATATTTAAGGCGCGCCGTATCAAGCACAGTTCCTGAACCGATAACGCGCTGCTTCGGATAACCCGAAAGCTTCAGCGCTGTATATGTCATAATATCGACCGGATTTGACACGACAAGAAGAATTGCCTCTTGATTATATTTGACAATTTCCGGAATAATACTTTTATAAATAGCCACATTTTTATGGACGAGGTCAAGTCTTGTCTCGCCCGGTTTTTGGTTGGCGCCGGCTGTAATAATAATCATCGCACAGTCTGCAATATCTTCGTAACCTCCGGCCTTGATTTCCATTTCTTTTGCAAAAGGCAGACCGTGACTTAAATCCATCACTTCGCCCTCCGCTTTATCTTTATTCACATCCACAAGTACAAGCTCTGAAAAAATTCCTTTCTGTACAAGTGTAAACGCAATTGATGTTCCGACAAATCCACAGCCGATAATGGCCGCTTTCTGAATATTTACCATCCTATATGCCTCCTTTTTCTGACAGGATATTTATCTTTTACTATCTTTTCCACATCCAAAGGATAACATACACGCAAGTCTTATTCTGTAACTTTTGTTACGTTATTGTTAAAATATTAACATCAATCTGATGCTATCCGCTCATCTGCTCGTGTTCTTTTTTAATTTCTTCATAAAGCTGGCGGAATGTCCAGCCGATATTATGTTCTGTTACAACCGCCTTTAAATTAATCTTAGGCACACCGGCTTTTCGCATCTGCATTAATAGTTCGTTAAGCCGCCTGTCAGAAAAATCTTTCATCACAAGCATCTCCTCATCAATTGCACCAACGCCGTTATCCGCTTCACCGGTGATATCTGAGCCTTCCGGCTGCTCCCCACTGCCGCCCTCAGACGCCGCTTCAAAACCATTCACACCGGACAGATAACCAACAGTCTCATCCAGCTGCACCTCGCTTATATTCTTTATTCTTATGCCCATACGCACAAAAACACTTTTAAGCTTTGCCGCATGTGCCGCCTTATTTGGATTATAATATAATACCGTTTCTTTCATCATCCTCTGACTCCTTTCCTACATCACCGGCATTTTGCCGTCTGTATTGTCACCTTATTTTTCAGCCCCGCAAATTGTCACCCTATTTTATATTTTTAGTTGACAATCAACCTTTTTTACACTATACTGAAAAAAGCGTGTGCCTCGCGAACTCTGCGCTGCGGGCTGCACGACTTTACACGAAATATATTTCAGCCTTAGTAACATCTTACACGAATTTCGGAGGTTTTACAATGTCAGAGCTTAAAGAAAATATTTTACATATACTCGTTGACGGTGAAGGCCGGTATTTTTCCGGCAATGATTTGGCCGCTCAGCTCGGTGTTTCAAGAAATGCTGTGTGGAAAGCTGTGAAGCAGCTTCAAAACACAGGTTACCGCATTGATGCAGTGACAAATAAAGGCTACACCTTTGTCTCAGACGATAACACTTTATCAGAAGCATGCATCAGAAAGTCGCTTCACACAAAACAGCTCGGAAGCAAAATTCATATTTTTCCGGCCATTGATTCTACAAATAAAAAAGCAAAATCCATGGCCGGTGCAGGCGCCCCAAACGGCACGGTCATTATTGCCGAAACTCAGAGCGGCGGACATGGAAGATACGGACGGCCTTTTTTCTCTCCCGAAAAATCCGGCATTTATATGTCTGTGCTTTTGCGCCCTCATATGCTGCCTGAAGATGCGCTTTTACTGACGTCATGTGCCGCTGTCGCCGTCGCCGAAGCTATTGAATCGCTTGCCGATGTTTCAGTTCAGATTAAATGGGTGAATGACCTTCTGATTCACCAAAAAAAAATATGCGGCATCCTCACAGAAGCCGGTATCGGTTTTGAAAACGGCGTCCTTGATTATGTCGTGATCGGTATCGGTGTGAATACAGGCGCCGTCACCTTTCCCGATGAACTTGCCGATATTGCAACATCCATCGAAAACGAAAGCGGCTGCCCGATTTCAAGGAACCGCCTCATCGCCGAAATACTCAATGCCCTTGAGCACCATATTGCAACAATGAATGACAAAGCCTTTCTTGAAGAAAGCCGCCGCCGTTCCATACTCATCGGTCAAAATATCAATGTCATTACAATGAATGAAACTTATCCGGCAAAGGCTGTTGCCATTGACGATCATGGTTTTCTCATTGTCGAGGCCGACGGGCGGCGCTTCGCCTTAAATTCAGGCGAGGTGAGTACCCGGCTCATATAGCATCTGAAGCAGATGTTATTTCATATAGCCACAACCCTAAAACAATTTTGCGGCCTGCCGCACAATCATCAAAGGAGAATTTCTCATGACAAAAGCAAAAAGCAAACTATCAATTAAAACAATGGCTGTCTCAGCAATGATGGCCGCCGTCATCTGTGTCCTTGCACCGATTTCTATTCCTGTGCCGACGGCCGCCGCCTCCGTCACCCTTGCCACCTTTGCCGTCTACCTTGCCACATCGGCACTGTCACCACTGCAAAGCTTTTTAAGTGTGATGATCTACATCCTCCTCGGCTGTGCGGGACTTCCTGTATTTTCCAATTTTACAG
>USSL01000092.1 GCA_900557175.1 uncultured Eubacteriales bacterium | reverse complement strand
GCGCATATTGAGCTGCTTTTACTTAAAAGACAGAGCGGCGATGTGTGGGAAACGCTTGTTAAACCGGGCAAAAAAGCGCGTCCGGGTACGCGGATTGTTTTTGGTGATGGCAGGCTGAAGGCGGAGGTTATTGACGTTGTCGAGGAAGGCAACCGGCTTGTACATTTTGAGTACGACGGTATTTTCGAGGAAGTGCTTGATGCTCTCGGTGAGATGCCGCTGCCGCCTTATATTACTCATAAGCTTGAAGATAAAAACCGTTATCAGACTGTTTATGCAAAATATGAAGGCTCGGCGGCAGCGCCGACAGCAGGTCTTCATTTTACAAAAGAGCTTCTTAAAGATATTGCAGCCAAGGGTGTCAAAATAGCCAATGTCACACTTCATGTGGGACTGGGGACATTTCGACCGGTCAAGGTGGATGATGTGGCAAACCATCATATGCATTCTGAGTTTTATATGATAGACAAGGAAGCGGCAGAGATTATTAATGAGACAAAGAAAAACGGCGGACGGGTGATTTCTGTCGGCACGACAAGCACAAGAACACTGGAATCAGTGGCGGATGCACAGGGCTTTGTCCGTGAAGCCAGCGGATGGACACAGATATTTATTTATCCGGGCTATACATTTAAGTGTGTGGATGCGCTGATTACGAATTTCCATCTGCCGGAATCCACCCTTTTGATGCTCGTATCAGCGCTCTCGTCCCGTGAAATGATTCTTAATGCCTACGAGACAGCGGTGAAGGAAAAATACCGTTTCTTCAGCTTTGGCGATGCGATGTTTATAAAGTAAAAGAGTGATAGTCTTATGATACGTGAATATATGGAAAAGAGCGTTTACGATGCGCTCTTGGAAAGATTGCAGTTTATTTTTGAAGAATTTGAAAATATTTATGTTTCGTTTTCAGGCGGTAAAGACAGCGGGCTTTTACTCAACATTTTATTGGATTTCAGGAAAAAATATTATCCGGACAGAAAAATCGGTGTATTTCATCAGGACTTTGAAGCGCAGTATACAGTGACAACGGAATATGTAGAGCGGACTTTTGAGCGGGTGAAAGATGAGGTCGAGCCTTACTGGGTATGTCTGCCGATGGCGACAAGAACAGCTTTAAGCAGCTACGAAATGTACTGGTATCCGTGGGATGATAAAAAAGAGGAATGCTGGGTGCGTCCGATGCCAAAACATGACTATGTGATTAATCTTGAAAATAACCCGATGACAACTTATCGTTATAAAATGCATCAGGAGGATTTGGCAAAGCAGTTCGGACGATGGTACAGACTCTCCCACGGCAATAAAAAAACAGTCTGTCTGCTTGGTATGCGGGCGGACGAGTCGCTGCAGCGTTACAGCGGTTTTCTCAATAAAAAGTACGGCTATAAGGGTGAGTGCTGGATAAGTAAGCATTTTAAAGATGTATGGTGTGCGTCGCCATTGTATGACTGGTCATTAAATGATGTGTGGCATGCCAATTATCTTTTTGATTATGACTATAATCGTCTGTATGATTTATATTATAAGGCCGGGCTTAAAGTGTCGCAGATGCGTGTCGCTTCGCCGTTTAATGATTATTCAAAGGATTCCCTGAACTTATACCGCGTGATTGATCCGGAAATATGGGTAAAGCTTGTGGGACGTGTCAGGGGCGCCAACTTTGCAAGTATTTACGGGCGGACAAAGGCGATGGGGTATAGAAATATTACATTGCCCGAAGGTCATACATGGAAGTCTTATACGATGTTTTTGCTGGATACGCTGCCGGCAAGGCTTCGCAATAATTATGCCAAAAAGTTTAATACATCAATTCAGTTCTGGCATACGACGGGCGGCGGACTTGATGAGGAGGCCATCCGTGAGCTTGAGGAGCACGGCTATAAAATTAAGCGCAACGGTGTGTCCAATTATACGCTTAAGAAAAAGTCGCGCGTTGTTTTTATCGGAAAAATCCCCGATGATACCGATGATATTAAGTCAACAAAAGATATTCCGAGCTGGAAGCGCATGTGCTATTGTATTTTGAAAAATGATCATACATGCCGGTTTATGGGCTTTGGAATGACAAGGGAGCAGCAGCGGCGCGTAGATACAATCAGAGACAGATATAAAGCAGTGGAGGATATGGATTATGGCGAGTAAAAGTCCTGTTTATAATATCATTGCAGTGCCGGTGGAGAAAATAAAGCCGAATAATTATAACCCGAATAAAGTAGCGCCGCCGGAGATGCGGCTTTTATATGACAGTATTAAGGCGGACGGCTACACAATGCCGATTGTCTGCTACTACGATAAGGAAAATGATGAGTATATTATCGTGGATGGTTTTCACCGTTACCGGATCATGCTGGATTATGCTGATATTTACGAACGCGAAGGCGGTCTTATGCCAGTTTCTGTCATTAATAAGCCGCTGGATCAGCGTATGGCGAGCACGATCCGCCACAACAGGGCGCGAGGCAGCCACGATGTTGATTTAATGAGCAATATTGTCAGGGATTTACATGAACTTGGCCGCTCCGATGCGTGGATTGCAAAGCATCTCGGTATGGATAAGGATGAAATATTGAGACTTAAGCAGATTACAGGTCTGACAGCGCTGTTTAAGGATGTTGATTTCGGCCGGGCATGGCAGCCGGTGGATGATGAAGAAGATATTTAAAAATGCAGAGTCGTCAATCATTTTATAAAAAATGGTTGACGGCTTTTTTTTCATATGGTATATTTTTAAAGCGAGTTAGGAATGACTAATCGCTGCAGGTTAGTTAATGCTAATCAAATCATCAAAGGAGGCATTTATGAATAAAAAAATTGTAAGAATATTTTGGACAGTCACAGGGCTTATTTCAGCCGGACTCGGCGCCGTCGGTGTGTTGCTGCCGATATTGCCGACAACGCCGTTCTTACTTCTTGCCATGTACGCTTTTGCAAGAAGTTCAGAAAAGATGAACCGGTGGTTTTTAGCAACAAAACTTTATAAAAAACATCTGGCGGGCATTGCCAGCGGACAGGGCATGACCTTAAAGTCTAAAATGACCGTGATTTTAACAGTCACATTACTGATGGGCGCTGGCTTTATAATGATGCATAAGGTGCCGGTCGGGCGTATGATTCTGGCGGCTGTATGGCTGTTTCATTTAATATATATTGCAGTTTTTATAAAAACAAAACAGCCGTGTGCGGCGGCTGAATAAAACGAAAAGAGAGGATTAAAAAGAGTGATAAAGACACGATTAATTAAACTTGTGCCGGATTCTAAAAAATACATATTACAAAATATATTTTGGCAGTGGCTTGCCCTTATTTTTAATATCGCAGCCATTACAAGTATCGGAATGCTTTTGCAGTCTGTATTTTTCGGCGGTGCAGATTCAAAAAAAATAATGATGACTGCGGCGGTTATCTGTTGTGCGGTCATTGTCCGTTTTGTCTGTGACAGAAGGGCGGCGGCGACATCTTTTTTTGCCGGAGAGAAGGTGAAAGAAGTTTTAAGAGAACAGATTTATAAAAAAATGCTGTGTCTCGGTGCGGGCTACAGAAATCAGATTTCGACATCGGAGGTTGTTCAGGTGGCGACAGAGGGCGCCGAACAGCTGGAGATTTATTTCGGAAAATATCTTCCGCAGCTTTTTTATAGTCTGCTGGCGCCGCTGACACTGTTTGCCTGTCTGTCATGGATCAGTCTGAAGGCGGGTCTTGTGCTGCTTGTGTGCGTGCCGCTGATTCCGCTTTCGATTGTGGCTGTTCAGAAATTTGCAAAAAAGCTTTTGAGTAAATATTGGGGTATTTATACGGAGCTTGGCGATAGCTTTCTTGAAAATCTGCAGGGGCTGACAACGCTGAAAATCTATAAGGCCGATGAAAAAAAGGCCGAAGCGATGGATAAGGAAGCGGAACATTTCAGAAAAATCACAATGAAAGTACTGACGATGCAGTTAAACTCAATCAGTGTCATGGATCTGGTTGCCTACGGCGGGGCGGCTGTCGGCATGGCAGTTATTGTCAGGGAATATCTTTCGGGCGCTGTCGGTTTTGCAGGTACATTCACAATCATACTTCTCGCGGCGGACTTTTTTATACCGCTGAGGCTTCTTGGCTCGTTTTTTCATATTGCGATGAACGGCATGGCAGCCAGTGATAAAATATTTAAAATTCTTGATTTGCCGGAAAATGAGAAGGGAACGCAGGTGCTTGATGATGAGAATACTGAAATTATTTTAAAAAATGTTAGTTTTTCTTATGATGGCAGTCGGCAGATTTTAAAAAATGTATCAATGACGATTGCACCGGGCAGCTTTGTCTGTGTTGTCGGCGAATCCGGCTGCGGAAAAAGTACGATTGCGCGTCTTTTGATGGGCAGAAAGCGGTGTTTTGACGGGAAAATCATGATTGGCACGAAATTGCTTGCAGACCTTTCGGAAAAAGAATTAATGAAAAAAATAACGATGGTTAATCATGAAAGCTATTTGTTTAAAGGCACGGTTGAAGAAAATTTAAAAATGGGTGATAAAGCGGCTTCGCCTGAAGCAATGATTTCTGCCTTAAAAGCTGTCAATCTTTTGGCGTTTTTGGAAGCTCAGGACGGGCTTTTGACAAAGCTTTCGGAAAAAGCGTCAAACCTTTCCGGCGGACAGCGTCAGCGGCTGGCGATTGCAAGGGCGCTTTTGCATGACAGTCCGGTTTACATATTTGATGAGGCAACGTCAAACATTGATGCAGAAAGTGAAGAAATTATTATGAAGGTTATAAAAAAGCTGGCAGAGACAAAAACGGTGCTTTTAGTATCGCACCGCTTAGCCAATGTGGTCGATGCGGATAAAATTTATGTTCTGAATGAAGGCTATATCGCAGAAGAAGGGTGCCACAAAGCGCTGCTTTCACAAGACGGTCTTTATGCAAAGCTGTTTTACACACAGCAATCGCTTGAAAACTATGGTCAGGAGGTGCAGGCATGAACAGGAAAGAAATAAAAAAGAGACGAAGCGGCATTAAAATTATGGGAAGCCTGATCGGCCTTGTAAAGCCGCTGATGCATGTGATGGCATTTGCCGTGATTCTTGGCGTTGCCGGCTATTTATGCGCCATATTTCTTACAATACTGGCAGCAGGGGCGCTGACAGACGGGCTTATTGCGGCCGGCGCCGGCAATGGCATCGCAGTGACAAAAATATTTGCGGGAACACCGGCAGCGGCAATTTTGACAGTGATGATAGTGATTGCAGTGCTGAGGGGGATTCTTCATTACGGTGAACAGGCATGTAATCACTATATTGCCTTTAAGTTGCTTGCACTCATCCGTCATAAAGTATTTTCGGTGCTGCGGCGTCTGGCACCGGCAAAGCTTGAAGGCAGAGATAAGGGAAATCTTATTTCGATATTGACAACCGATATTGAGCTTTTGGAAGTTTTTTATGCGCATACAATTTCGCCGATTGCCATTGCGGTGCTCACAAGCCTTGTGATGATTGTTTTTATCGGACAATTTCATATACTGGCGGCACTTTTGGCACTTGTGGCCTATATGATAGTCGGGCTCATACTGCCCCTTGTCAATGGTAAAAAAGGTGCACAGGAGGGCATGGCGTTTCGAAATGAATTTGGAGATATGAATAGTTTTGTACTTGATTCTTTGAGAGGCCTTGACGAAACAATACAATATGACTGCGGTGAAGAAAGAAACAGTGAGATGAAAGCGCGCTCACGCCGTCTTGCGAGACTTCAAAAGAAACTAAACGCCCACGAACAGGGACAGCGCTCAGTTACAAATTTATGTATTCTTTTGTTTTCCTTTGGAATGCTTTTTATGATGCTTTTTCTTTATGAAAATGGGAAAGTCGGTTTTGACGGTGTCCTGATTCCGGTTGTTGCCATGATGAGCTCCTTTGGTCCGGTGGCAGCACTTTCAAGTCTTTCCAATAATCTTAATCAGACGTTGGCAAGTGGTGAGCGTGTCTTGTCACTTTTGGAGGAAAAGCCTCAGGTTGAAGAAATTACAGGAATGCAGACGATAAAATTTTACGATGCAGGCGCACAAAGAGTCAGCTTTGCCTATGATGATGAAAAAATACTTGATGATATCTCTGTGGAAATTCCTAACGGAAAAATCATTGGTATTCACGGCAAAAGCGGCTCCGGAAAGTCAACCCTTTTAAAGCTTTTTATGCGTTTTTGGAACGCAGATAGCGGAAAAATTATTATTTCAGACAAAAATATTCAGGAAATCAATACAGCAGATTTGAGGGATATGCAGAGCTATGTGACACAGGAAACTCATCTTTTCCATGATTCTGTTGCTGAAAATATTGCTGTCGGACGTCCGGGTGCGTCCATGGAAGATATTATTGCGGCGGCAAAACAGGCATCATTGCATGACTTTGTGTCATCGCTGCCAAAAGGTTATGATACACCGGTTGGTGAACTGGGTGATGGTCTTTCAGGCGGCGAGCGGCAGAGAATCGGTATTGCCCGTGCTTTTTTGCATGATGCGCCATTTTTACTTCTTGACGAGCCGACGAGCAATCTTGATGCATTAAATGAAGGTGTTATTTTAAAGTCTCTGAAAGAAACATGCGGAAAAAAGACAGTCGTTTTAGTATCGCATCGGAAATCAACAATGAAAATTGCAGATACAGTATTTAAAATGAAAGATGGAAGACAATCATAAAATAGATGTATTGCAATCTGTCAAGGTATGGAAGTAAGCATCGGGACAGAAGCTTACTTCCGTACACTGGATGCGCTCTGTCAATGCAGCTTAATCTTATCATTTATCGTTGATGGTCGAAATATGTATAATTTTTTTGAAAAATTTCAAAAATTCACTTGACACATCGGCTGACTATATGATATTATAACTGAGCTGTCGGCGAGAGCGATACGGACAGCAAAGAAAAATAAAAAAATCAA
>USSL01000091.1 GCA_900557175.1 uncultured Eubacteriales bacterium | reverse complement strand
CAGAGAAACACTTGTGGGGAGAGATTTTGACCGTGACTGTGCTAAAAGTCTTGAAAAGGTCTATGACAATGTTTATGCTTCTTATAAAATTGCAGAGAGCGCAGTACAAAAAGAGGGCAGCAAGGTCTTTGAAGGTACAGCGTATGGACAGCAATCAGGGACGGACGAAAAAACGACAGTGTATATCGCCGGCGATATCGGGCCGCTGCCGTGGCACGGTGATAAAGACGAAGAAGATATCGTTGAGGAATATAAGACAATGGCACGCGCGCATCTTGACGCAGGGGCAAAAATCATATGGTTTGAGACGTTTTCTGATTTAAAGGGTATTTTGCCGGTCATCCGGTGGATTAAGTCAGTGAGCGATACCTTTATTATGGTCAGCTTCAGCGTTAATAAATTCGGTTACACAAAGTCGGGAATCAGTGCGGCAAGTATTCTTGACATGGTGAAGAAAGTGCCGGAGATTGACGGCGCCGGCTTTAATTGCGGCGTTGGACCGGCGCATTTAAGGCAGGTGCTCAGACGGCAGAATTTTGGCGATTTAATTGTGTTCGCTGCGCCAAATTCAGGGTACGCGGATAAGTCGGCGGACAGAAGTATTTACCGGGAAAATGTAAACTATTTTTGCGAAACGATGGAAAAAATAGCAGACCTCGGCGTGAATTTTATCGGTGGCTGCTGCGGGACGAGCCCTATTTATATTGAAGCACTGGCAAAGGTGCTTTGCGGCAGGGCGGCGGCAAGGCGGATGAATGTTCATGTGGAGCCTTCAGCGGATACAAGTGTAAATTTTGATAATCATGGATTTCTGAAACAGCTTTATTCGGGGAAAAAGGTTGTTATAGCTGAGCTTGATCCGCCTCACGATGCCAATGACAAAAAGCTTTTGGAAGCGGCGGCTGTACTTAAGACGGCCGGGGTGGAGATGATTACATTTTCGGATTCGCCGATGGGAAAAATGCGGGCGGATTCAATGATGTCGGCAGTGAAAGTGGCTGCGGAGACAGGTATGGATGTGATGCCTCACGTAAGCTGCCGTGATAAAAACGTAATCGGTATGGGGGCGGCAATTTTGGGCGCCCATATGAGCGGCATCAGAAATATTCTTGTCGTGACCGGTGATCCGGTACCGTCGGGAAATCGGGATATGATTACGCCGGTCTATGATTTTAACTCAGTGCGTCTTATAAACTATATCCGTCAGATGAACGAAGAATATTTTCAGGATGAACCGATTGCCTGCGGCGGCGCTCTAAATTACGGACGGCGAAATATTGATGTTGAAATTGAGCGGATGCGTAAAAAATGTGAGGCCGGTGCGATGTATTTTTTGACACAGCCGGTTTATTCCGACGATGATATTGAGCGGTTAAAATATATTAAATCGAAAATAGATACGAAGATTTTGTGTGGCATTTTGCCTCTTGTAAGCTACAGGAATGCAATGTTTATGAAAAATGAGGTGCCAGGCGTCCACATTCCTGATGAAATTGTGGAAAGGTATGATAAGGACATGAGCCGGGCAGATTCAGAACAGGTCGGTATTGAGATTGCAGCAGAGATTGCCGAAAAGCTTTCGGAGGTTGCAGATGGCTACTATTTTATGGTGCCTTTTAACCGGGCGTCGATGATTGCGGAAATTATGAAAAGGATGAGGAAAAAATGCTTAATATAAAAGATTTATTACAGAGCGGACCGCTCTATCTTGACGGGGCGACAGGAACAAATTTACAAAAGGCAGGGATGCCGGCAGGCGTTTGTCCGGAGGCATGGATGATTGAAAATGCCCAAGTGCTGACAGAGCTTCAGAGGGGCTATGCCGCAGCTGGCAGTGATATTGTATATGCGCCGACATTTTCGGGAAATCGGATAAAATTAGATGAGTACGGTCTTGGCGGCAGGATTGAGGAAATTAACCGGACGCTTGTACGTCTTACAAAAGCGGCGGTTGGTGACAAATGCTTTGTTGCCGGAAATCTGACAATGACGGGACAGGCAATTGAATCGGTAGGTACACTGCCTTTTGAAACTCTGGTTGATTGTTATAAGGAACAGGTACGCATTATTGCTGATGAGGGCGTTGACCTTTTTGTTATTGAAACGATGATGAATCTTGGCGAAACGCGCGCGGCACTTTTAGCGGTCAAAGAAGAAACGAAGCTTCCGGTTTTTGTGACAATCTCATTAGATGAAAACGGAAGGACACTTTATGGGACAGATCCGGCGGCGGCGCTTGTATCTTTGGAGGCGCTTGGTGCAGATGCATTCGGCATTAATTGTTCCGCAGGGCCGGATAGGCTTGGTGAAATTGTAAAACGGCTGGATAGATATGCCGGGATTCCGCTGATTGTAAAGCCGAATGCCGGAATGCCAAAGCTTTTGGAAGGTCAGACCGTTTATGATATGCCGGCGGCGGAATTTGTCCGTGAAATGAAAAAGCTTGTGGCTGCCGGTGCATCTATTCTTGGCGGCTGCTGCGGTACAGATGCTTCCTATATAAAGCTGCTGAAACAGGAAACGGCTGCGATGAACACAGTGTTTACGAATACAGACAGACTGCGCCATAACGGACGCCGTCTTTTGGCAGGCGAGCGCTCGGTACTTGATATTGAAATAGGAAAACAATTTATGATTGTCGGCGAGCGCATTAATCCGACAGGGAAAGCTGCTCTCCAGGCGGCATTAAAGTCAGGAGATTATGAGCCGGCTGTTGCAATGGCTGAAGCACAATGTGCACAGGGAGCCCATATTTTGGATATTAATGTCGGTATGGGCGGTATTGATGAAAAGGCTGTTATGCTGGATGTTTTGGATGATGTATCGGCAGCTGTAGATGTGCCTTTGTGTATTGATTCAAGCAATGTTTCAGTCATCGAGGCGGCGCTCAGACGGTATCATGGCCGTGCCCTTGTCAATTCTGTTTCGTGTGAAGCTGAAAAATTAGAGAAGCTTCTGCCGATTGTCAAAAAATACGGAGCTATGTTTATATTACTGCCTTTGGCGGACGGAGGACTGCCAAAAAATGTGGATGAGAGAAAGAAAAATATTGCTTATATTCTTGAACGGGCAAAGGCGCTTGGCATGGACAAGCAGGATATTATTGTAGACGGGCTTGTGGCCACGATAGGCGCTGATAAAACAGCGGCGCTGCAGACACTTGAAACAATTGAATACTGCATGAAAGAGGATATGGCAACAATATGCGGCCTTTCAAATATTTCATTCGGACTGCCGGACAGAATCTATGTCAACAGTATTTTCCTTGCCCTTGCCATAAGCCGGGGACTTACGATGGCAATTGCCAATCCGTCCCAATCTCTTTTAATGCGCAGTGGATTTACGGCGGATCTTCTTATGGGCAAGGACGATGCCCCAATGAATTATATTGAGTGCAGCAGCCGTCTGAACGAGAAGGAAACAGGGGCTCTGCCTCAAAAAACTTCGGGCAGCGCTAAGCAGCCGACAGCAGACAGCACATCGGGCAGCGCTAAGCAGATGACAGCAGACAGCACATCAGGCAGTGCAGCCGCAGCAGGGCACAGTATGTCCGAAGGCAGTGAGAGCACGGCAAAGAGCGGCATATCTTTGGCAGAGCCGCTGCCGGAAATATTTTCGGTTATTAAAGATGATGTGCTTTCAGGATATAAGAAAAAAATCGCAAATCACATTAACGAGGCGCTTTCAGGCGGTTATCGGGCGTCAGATATTTTAAATGACTGCCTTATTCCTGCAATCAACCTTGTCGGCGATTATTTCAGCTGTCAGAAATACTTTTTGCCGCAGCTGATGATGAGCGCGGATACAATGCGTGCCGGCATTGATTTATTAGAGCCGCTGCTTTTCAAAGAAAATGAAGGCCGGACGGCGGGACCGAAGGTTGTGCTTGCGACAGTTAAGGGCGATATTCATGATATCGGTAAAAACCTTGTGGCAATGATGATGAAAAACTATGGTTTTGAAGTGACGGATCTCGGCAAAGATGTGGAAACTGAAAAAATTATAGATGAGGCGGAAAAGATAAATGCCGATGTGATCGGGCTGTCGGCGCTCATGACAACGACGATGCAGGAAATGCGCCATGTGATTTTGGCAGCGAGGGCTAAAGGGCTGAGAGCAAAAATTATTTTAGGCGGTGCGGCTGTAACACCGGATTTTGCAGCTCAGATCGGTGCGGACGGCTATTCGGAGGATGCTGTCGGCGCTGTCGAGCTTGTAAAGCGGCTCGTAAAAGAGTGATGTTTTTATAGCTCAGACTGTATTTAGGCGGCGTCTCAGCCGCCAAATTTTCTTGACATCCCACGGCACCTGACATATACTTTGAATATCAAAGTAATTTTAAAGATGATTTAAGCGGTATGTGTCCGCATAAAAAATAGTGAGGTAAGTTATATGTCAGGTGTGAAAATAACAGGCTTTGGCGCGGGACTTCCGGCGCTTGCCGTAACAAATGCTGATTTGGAAAAAGTGATAGATACAAGTGATGGGTGGATTACGACGCGCACAGGCATCCGGGAGCGGCGGCTGGCGGTCGATGAGACGCTGACAGACTTGTGTGAGGCAGCGGCTCGGCGTGCCATGGACAACGCAGGTGTTGCAGCAGAGGATTTGGATTTAATTATTGTGGCAACATTGACGGCAGATATGCCGCTTCCTAATGCCTCCAGTATGCTTCAGGCACGGCTTCATGCGGTGAATGCGACATGTTTTGACATTAGTGCGGCATGTACGGGCTTTATTTATGCATTGAATACGGCGCAGCTGTATATTCGCGGCGGCGCGGCAAAAACGGCTCTTGTTGTCGGCGGTGAAGTGCTTTCAAAGCTTCTTGACTGGACAGACAGAAAGACATGTGTGCTTTTTGGCGACGGCGCAGGGGCGGCAATTGTCACATCCTCCGACGAGGAGGGTATTTTGGGCATTACGACCGGATCTGACGGTACAAAAGGGATGGTGTTAAATTTTACGGAAAGAATACCGAATCACCCGTTTTTAAAAAATGTACAGTCCGCCGAAGATTTTGAAAAAAGCCGGCATTTATATATGGCGGGACCTGAAATATTCAAGTTTGCGCTCACAAAGGTGCCTAAAAGTATTTTAGAGGTGCTTCAGAAAACAGGATATGCGGCGGATGATATTGACTATTATGTACTTCATCAGGCAAATTTCAGAATTTTATCGTCGGTGGCAAAGCGTCTTGGCGTCAACGAAAAAAAGTTTTATGTAAACTTAGACCGATGCGGCAATACATCAGCCGCAAGTATTCCGATGGCGCTTTCGGAAATGAGTGAGCGGGGGCTTTTAAAGACCGGCATGAAGCTTGTGATTGCCGGCTTTGGCGGCGGTCTTACATGGGGGGCAGCACTTATAAAGCTGTAGAAAAAGCATTGTATACCGTTTGGAAGGTGTGGTATAATAAAAATTACAACTAAATTTGAGGAGGCGAAAATATGGAGAAGAAAGCCGTACTTGCAGTGAGCTTTGGTACGAGCTATAAAGAAGTCATTGAAAGCTGTATTGTACCTGTAGAAAAGGCGATTGCCGGTGCACTTTGCGGATGGGATTTTTACAGGGCTTTTACATCGGGAATGATTACAAAAAAGCTTTCCGAAAAGGAACATATTTTTATTGACAGACCGCCGGAAGCGTTAAAAAAACTGTATGAGGCCGGATATAGAGACATTATTGTGCAGCCGACACATATTTTGGCAGGCGCAGAGTATCATGCTTTAAAGGCGCAGACGGAGGATTTTGCGCGCGAACACGGCGATGTCCGTCTTCGTCTTGGACAGCCGGTGCTTTTTGAAAATGAAGATTATGCGCGGGTAGCCGATGCACTTCAGACATATATGCCAAAGACCGGCGAAGATGAGATGGTACTTTTGATGGGACATGGCTCGGAGCATTTTAGCAACGCAGCTTATTTTGCACTTCAGCATTATCTTGATGAGCTGCCGGCGCAGGCAGTATGCATTGCCAATGTGGAGGCGCCGCCGCTTCTTGAGACGGTGATGAAGACGATGAAGGAAAAGCATATTAAAAAGGTTTATGTAATGCCGTTTATGCTTGTGGCCGGTGACCATGCGAAAAATGATATGGCCGGAGATGATGAGGATTCATGGAAGATGCAGCTTTTGCGCGCGGGCTTTGAACCGGAGATTATTTTAAAAGGACTCGGCGAAAGCCCGGATTTTGTGGAAATTTATCGTGAAAAGGCCGCAAAAAATTTGCTGTAGATAAGGTTTTAGGGAAAGTAAAGAGGAAGCTATGAAGATACTTTTAGTAACAGACCAGTATTACTCGGCCAATAACGGAATGACAATTTCAGCGCGGCGTTTTAAAAAGATACTTGAGGAGCACGGACATACGGTGCGCGTGCTTACATGTGCAAAACCGGAGCAGGTGAAGGATAAGTCCGAGGCCTATATTCTCAAGCGGCAGCCCATTCCTATTTTTGACAAACTGATTACGGCACAGGGCATGCAGTTTGGCAAGGTCGATGATAAGATTATTTGCGAGGCAGTTTCATGGGCGGAGCTTGTGCATATTCTGTCGCCTTTTGGGATGTCCCACCGGACGATTTACTGGGCAAGAAAGCTTGGCACAGCCTTTACGGGAGCATTTCATGTGCAGCCGGAAAATATTACGTCATCACTGCATCTGGGGCATGTCGCGCCGCTGAATGCCTTTGTATATCACTGGTTTCATTTTTATATTTACAAATATTGCACCCATATCCATTGTCCGAGCCGTTTTATTGCAGGAGAGCTTAAAAAACACGGATATAAAAATAAGCTTCATGTCATTTCAAATGGTATTGATCCGGAATTTCAGTACCGCAAGCTGCCAAAGGATAAGCGGCTTGAAGGAAAGTTTGTGATTCTTATGGTTGGCCGGCTGTCAATTGAAAAACGGCAGGATGTACTGATTAAGGCGGTGAAACAGTCAAAATATGCGGATCAAATCCAGCTTG